>JBEGIR010000004.1 GCA_040224245.1 Puniceicoccaceae bacterium
ACCATCGTGGTGGCCATGTTCCTGCCGATCTTCAAGATGCCGACCGTTATCGGATAACTGAAAACGGACTCAGCACTTGGCGCTATCACAGTATCGTTTGCAACGTTTACCCATTCCATCTGGAAAACCACTTTACACAAAACCTGCACCCTTTCATGAGCGAAAGCCGTTCCAATCCATCTTTCGAACCCTCGGCGTCCGCCAGCGCAACGACGCCTAGCGCTGCATGTGGGGATGCCTGTGGCCTTCCTGTCGATGACGCAGAGCTGCGCCGCATCCTGACGCCCGAGCAATACGAAATCACCCGAAAAAATGGAACCGAACGCCCCTTTGAAAATGCGTTTTGGAATCACAAGGAACCCGGCATTTACCTGGATGTGGTCTCTGGAGAACCCCTCTTCGCTTCCATTCACAAATTCAACTCCGGCACAGGCTGGCCGAGTTTTGTGCAGCCCATCTCCTCCGATGCGGTGATTGAGCGAAGCGATGACAGCCACGGAATGCAGCGTATTGAAGTACGTTCCGCCAGAGCCAACTCCCATCTCGGTCATGTTTTTCCCGATGGCCCCGAACCCACGGGGCTGCGCTACTGCATCAACTCCGCTTCTTTACGCTTTGTACCAGTCACCGATCTGAAGAAGGAAAACCTGGACCGTTTTCTCCCTCTGTTCAGCTGATGCGATCAACGGTTTGCGCAGTACTCTCACTCGTCGCAGTTCCCGGTTCCATCAATGCGCTCGCATGCTGCCACATGCAGTACAACTCATCAGCCACCCTGCAGGCTTCCTGAAAATCCTCGCGCTTCACCGCACTTCGAATGTGCCCATACAGTTGTGTCAGCCGCCAGGCGAATACTGGATTTGCCTCAAATTGCAGCGATTGCTCCAGCCGCAGCACCATCGCTTCGACTTTCATGCGATCATGTCGCGCTGCGGCTTGCCTGAGTCCATCATAGTGGGCAAGCAGATTTTCAAGCCGAACTGAAGATTCCAGTTTTCGAGCGTTTTGATAGGCAGACAATCCGTTGTGAGGTGCTTTCGACATCCGTTCTTCTCTCGCAATAATCAATACTCCACCGTCAGGCCAGGTAGCGGGAATACACAATTTCTCCCTGCGCCGCTATCGCTGACGCGGTGCTGCTGAACAAATCTTCGGCGGTTGCGGAAAACAGACCACTGGTCGCTCCAAACAGGGTGTCACTTCCCGCACTTCCCGTGATCAGAGAAGCAGCCTGATTCCCCGGAGTCGCATTGGATAGGTTTCCAAAATTGCCTGTCTGGTATTGGTACACCGTGTAGATGCGCTGCATGGACTGCTCTACCTGCACCAGATCCGCATCCAGGCGGGCAATGGCGGACTCGATTTTGCGGGTATAGGCCGAAAAATCAAATTCAGCGTTATTATTCCCACTCGCCTCATACTCCAGAGTGGCCGACATTTTCCCACGACCTGTGTAACCTTCGTTGTCAATCGTAAAAGCCAGCCCCTTGCCCGTATCAATGTTGATCGGTTCGGAACCCGAGAGATCCACACGATAATTGACGTAGGCAAGTTTACCATTAGCCCCTCTCACTTCCAGTGACGAGGATGCCCCATTGTAATTCACGGTGACATTATAAAGTCCCGATGCAATGGAGAGCTCATCAGAATCCACACCTGCGAGCTTGATCGCACCGAAGCTCAATTTTCCACCTTCCGAGTCCGTGAGATCACGCTGATAATTGACCTTCACCGATTGGTCTGAAAACTGGGAAAACCCCTCCTGTTTCAACTCGTGCTGAAACGTTCGCTCATACGCGAGCATGGCATACAATTTTGCCGGTCCATTGGTTTCGTAGTCATACTTGTCCACAGATTTCAGAATCTGCTCCTTTTCGATGCGCAGTGAAATCCCCACCTCCAAATCAACGATTTCCTCACCACTTCCACTCAGATCAACGCCCTTAACCGTGTTGATGAGCACTCCCGTCGAGTTTTTGATTGTGATGCTCGAATCCGGCCCCGCATAGGAAATCTCAAGCCGATAGTTTCCATTTTCCAGTTCCTGTCGTGCGGGCGACACCTCACTGCCTTCCGCTCCTGCAATATCCAGCCCGACCACACCAGCTGCCGAATTTCGAAAGACAGAGTAATAATCGTAATAAATCGTTCCTTTCGAAGAAGCTGGCTGGGACGTGAGGTCAAAACCATCCACATCCGAAGTGTAAAAGCTTTGCAGATTGAGCCGTTCACTGGCACCGTTTCCGTTCGCAGTCAGGCTGAGGTCAATCGGTCGCCCATCAAGCAACTTGTTGCCCTTCCAAACCGTATTGTCGACGATGTCATCGATTCCGCCCGACAGGCTTCGCATCAATCCGATGTACTCGTCGCGCTTGGTCGGGGATGTTGCGGATTGCCCGGCACGCGAGTAGCCCAGCATCGTCGTCAGATTCGATCTCACAAGTTCAAGACGGTCGGCGACTCCGGAAAGAATGGAATAACTGCCCTCGATGCCATCCGACCTCAGGCGAGTGAAATCCTGTTCATTGCGCACAGATTCAAGGAACGAAGCGGCGGATGAGGACGTACCATTCCTCACCCGGGCAAAAGCATCCCGGTTATTGTAATCGGCAATCTGGCTGAGGGAAAGTCGTTCCATGGTAAAGCAGTCGCATCACTGCAAAGAAAGTCTTATACCTAATCGACAGATTCTGCGAAACCTGAAGGGAGTTTAGCCACACTCTCGTGGATAATTTACATTTTCTTTACTTTCAGGAGGGGTGTTTTGCTGCCGCATCCACATTTTCCCGAACCACAGCTGGACTTTCCTGCCTGCTTCCAACTGCGCACCAGCATGGCCACCGCCACCAGGCCGCATGTTCCCACAACCAATGCCACGGCCGCAGTGTCGGCAGAAAGCATTGCGGTCCCCGGATTCCCGGAAGATGAAAGGATTAGAAGTGGACAAAAAACTTGCATTCTGATTGTGCTGGTATCCGTTGTTGAGATATCGTCTCAATAAGCAATACCACTGTCTGGAATTTTTCAACATGAATCAACTAAGTCTAGCCCAGCTGAAACGTGGCGAATCTGCACGCATCATCTCGATGGATCAGGATGCTTCGGTCTGCCAGAAACTGATGAACCTCGGCGTACTGCCCAACAAGACCATTCGCTTCGTGAAACCTGCACCCATGGGAGACCCTCTTGAGTTTGAAGTAGACGGACGCAATTTTTCCGTGCGCGGAAAGGAAGCAGCGGTGATTCTGGTGGAACGCATCCCCGTCATGGGTGGCACTGCAACGTCCAACTGCTGAAATTTCACGGTTCATGAGCGCATCCACACCCGTCATTTCATCCCAAAACCGGCCCCTTCAGCTTGCCCTTGTAGGCAACCCTAACACCGGCAAAACCACCCTTTTCAACGCACTTACCGGACTGCGTCAACGCATTGGAAACTATCCCGGAATCACGGTTGCCATGGCGACGGGCACCGTTTTTCTCGACAAGCAGGCTGCCTATCTGACCGATCTTCCAGGCACCTACAGTCTCGCAGCCAGCTCCCCCGACGAAAAGATCGTTCACGACTACATCAACGGCAACATTCCCAACACCGCCAAACCGGACGTGCTCATCTGCGTGGTGGATTCCACAAATCTGAACAAAAACCTCTATCTCGCCTGTCAACTGGCTGAGCACGGCATTCCAGTGGTCATCGCGCTGAGCTTCTGGGATTCAGCCCTTCGACAAAAAACCCAGCTCCAGACCGACCTGCTGTCGAAGCGTCTCGGCGTCCCTGTGGTTCCAGTAAATGTCGTGCGAAACGAGGGCATTGCCGAACTCAAACATGCCATTCTGCACGCCCACAACTGTTCCAGTCTGATGCACCGCATGCAATGGGAACCTGAGATGGCCGCAGCAATCGATGACTTTCGCTCCGAACTGAAAAAGGCGCAGATTGCTGTAAATGCAGCTGAAGCATACCGACTCATCTTTGACAGCACCATGCCCACCCTTCCGGGCATCAATTCCCAGGCGCCCGAACTCAAGACCGCACTGGAACGGTGTCGCAGCCGCATTCGCAAGGCCGGATTTCACCCCCACACCGTCGAAGCCGTGCTGTATCATCGGCACATTGCCGAACTGACTGACGGCGTCATCGTCCAGAAGGATTCGCGCATCATACGCCGCGGTGAATCGATTGACCGCCTGCTCACCCACCGCTTCTGGGGCATGTTGATTTTTGCAGTCTTCATGTACGTGGTTTTTCAATCCGTATACTCTTGGTCCGCCCCTTTCATGGATCTGATTGACTTCCTGAAGGGGGGATTGCAGGGAATTGCCGCTTCCGGATTGGAAGGACATCCGCAATTGCAGAGTCTGGTCACGGATGGAGTGATCGAAGGGGTAGGGGCATTCCTGATCTTCCTGCCGCAAATTCTCATCCTCTTCTTCTTCATCTCGCTGCTTGAGGAAACGGGTTACATGGCACGCGCTGCCTTTCTCATGGACCGCATGTTCAGCTGGGCGGGTCTGAGCGGGAAGAGTTTTGTGCCGCTGCTCTCCAGCTTTGCCTGTGCAATCCCCGGCATACTAGCGACCCGCACCATAGAAGACCGTAAATCCCGACTGATCACCATTTTCATCGCGCCGCTCATGAGCTGTTCCGCTCGCCTGCCAGTGTATGTGCTGCTGATCGGTGCCCTGATTGAACCACGCTACGGCCCATTTGTGGCTGGCCTCACCCTTTTTGCCATCCACATTCTCGGAATTCTCGTGGCGCTTCCAACGGCATGGATTCTGCACAAGATATTGCGCCGAACCCCTTCCAAACCCTTCATCATCGAAATGCCGGATTACCAGGTTCCCAAACTTCGCAACCTCATCTGGAGGATGTGGTCGGAAGGCAGGGAGTTTGTTTATCGAGCCGGCACCGTCATTTTTGTCATCACCATCCTGATCTGGGCACTGCTTTACTATCCACGCCCCGACACAGTCGAACCTCAAACCCTCGTCCGGGTGCAGTCCGAGTTTGTAGAGCAGGGTCTCAGTGAGGCCGAATTCACCGCACAACTCGAGGAAGAGGACTCCGAGGTCGCCCAGGAATTCTCCCGCCAGCTCGATGCTGCCTACATTAACCAGAGCTATCTCAGTCGCTTTGGTAAAGCGGTGCAACCTGTCTTCGATCTCGCCGGATTTGACTGGCGCATTTCCGTTGGCATCCTTGCCAGTTTTCCGGCCAGAGAGGTCATTGTCAGCACCATGGGCGTCATTTTCAGCCTCGGGGGAGAAGTCGATGAATCCTCTCCCAATCTACGCGCTGCCATGCATCAGGCAACCTGGGCCGACGGGCACCGAGCCGGGCAACCGCTCTTCACGATTCCGGTCGCCTTCGCCATCATGGTATTTTTCGCGCTCTGCCAACAGTGCGGTTCCACGCTTGCCGTGATCCGTAGCGAAGCCAACACTTTTTGGGCTGTGTTGTCGTTCACGTTCATGACCACACTCGCCTGGATCACTTCCATCCTGACCTATCAGGGGTTGAGCTGGATCATGAGCTGAACGAATGCGATTCCATACTGTCGGTTCAACCCATGCCAATGATTGCAGGCAACGTCATCCGGCACTGACCCCACAGATCGCCTGTTTTTCCGCCCGTTCCAAGCGTTGCGTGAGCAGTCTGCGCTCGCTCGCATTTTCGGTTAGTTCCAGTGCGCGGCGCAGATGCTTGGCAGCCAGGTGAAAATCCCCCATCTCCGCTTCCAGTTCGGCCCGAACGACAAAACTGAGAGGATAGGATTCGAGCAGTCGACTGTCGGTGAGCGTTCCGATCACCGCGAGTCCCGCCTGAGGGCCTTCGACTTTGGCCAAGGCAATCGCCCGGTTGAGGCTCACGATGGGCGAGGGTGCCAGCAATTCGAGGTGGTTGTAGAGCATCAGAATCCGTGACCAGTCAGTGGAGGCAAAATCTTGCGCCGTGCAGTGACAGGCAGCAATCCCCGCCTGGAGGTGAAAACTGGTGACTTCGTCGCCCGCCGCCGAAAGCGAAAGGTGGTGAAGCGCACGAAACAGCATGGACTGATCCCAGCGGGAACGATCTTGCGCCTCAAGCTGCAGGATGTTGCCCGTTGCGTCGAGTCGCCCCGGAAACCGGGCTGCATTAAACAACATCAGCGCTAGCAGGGCGTGGGATCGCGGATGATTTCCCGACGGGTGGTCGGTCAACTGCAAACCGAGGCGAATCGCTTCCAGGCAAAGATCCGAACGGATCAATGCGTCTCCTGTGGAGCTTTTGTAACCTTCGTTGAAGAGCAGATAGATGGACTGAAGTACCGCCTCGAGTCGTTCCTCCAATACTGCTCCTGCCGGAATTTCAAACGGAATGTGATGCTCGCGGATGGTATTGCGGGCACGGGTAAGGCGCTTGGCAATGGCTGCTTCGGAAACAAGGAAACTGCGGGCGATTTCTGTCACCCCAAAACCGCAAACCGTTTTCAGCACAAGCGCGATTTGGGAATCCATCGGAACATCCGGATGACAGCATGCAAACATCAATCGCAGCCGTGCATCCTGTATTTCGGTTTCAAATCGGGCCGCGTCATCTGGAGACTCCGGTTGTCGCCACTCCTGCAGGGTGATCGTCATCTGGTCCTGTTTGTCGCGAAACAGGGCCTCGCGACGAATGACATCAATGGCCAGATTTTTTGCGGTGCGCGTGATCCACGCCGACGGGTTGTCGGGAACCCCGTAGTAGGGCCAAAACTTCAATGCCCGCATCAACGCCTCCTGCACGACATCTTCGGCAAGCTGCAGCCGTTCGATCCCAAAGATGCGCGTCAGGATCGAAACCAGTTTCCCCGCTTCTTCACGAAAGAGATGGTCCGTCAGCTGTGTGACGTTTCCATTCGCTAACGCCCGCGCTGAACCTCGATTCCCCATCGGGTCAATCTGCCAGCGACGACATCAGGCTTTCGGCAATGTGCCCGGCATTGCAGCATCTGCTGACGAGTCGCACTTCGACCTGGAGACCATGCTCCAAGGCGGGACACTGGCGCGCGATTTCGACAGCCTGATCGAGATCCTCAACCTCGAGCAGGAAGTACCCCGCAATCGCTTCCTTGGATTCGGCAAAGGGTCCGTCGACGACGCTCTGTCCACCCGTTCCCGATACGATCTTGCCTTCTTCGGCGAGCGGCTGACCCGCCTTCAGGATCCCCTTTTCCGATAGTTTATCGAACCAGGAAACCCATCGGGTCATGACCTGCTGGATTTCTTCCGGGGAGAGATTCTTCTCCCAATGCAACCCTCGAAACAGGAGCATGTATTCAACTTTTGGATTCTCGTTATGCATGGAGTCTTTACTTTTGGGTTTTGGGAACAAAGCGGTCAGTCCATTCCGGATTTGATTTCCGGCAGCTCAGTACTCCCGCAAAGATATTCGCAACACGATTCTCGCCAAGCACGGTCGGCTGAAAAAGTTCCATGATTGTCGCTCGCATTTCTGTCCGTTTGATTTGCAGAGGTTGCGTTTGTTCCGCCACCGCTGGTAGCAACGCCCACACTTCTGCGCATCTTGCAGGCGCTGCGTCGAATGCGGGAAATCGCAAGATAACTGAGCGCAAGCATGCAGAGTATGAGTAGAACGGAGCGCAGGATTCCTGCCGCAGAAATCGAAACCCCCACGCCAGTAGTGACTGCAATCCATCCCGCGAAGCAGACCGGACACTTGGGCAGCACCAGCAATACAGCCGAAGGCACCAACCACTGAATGGTGCGCATGATACGGTGAGGGAATGGGTGAGTAATGCGGCTGCGACGCATGGCTGCACAATCCGTTTTGGGGAAGCAGGACTAGAGGGTCGCGCCTTCCTTCGGCCAGCCATCAGGGGAATCTTCACACTGTTCCTGCCGCCCGTATGGGGTGAAATCAAGGAAGTTGTGTGGGGTCCAGTGCAGGTCGAGTCCACGCGCGTATGCGGAGTAGGTGTGGTAGACGTTGTTGCCATCCCTCAGAAAGACGCTGTTGCCGGGCCAATCTCCTTTGAGCATGTCCTCGGAGAAACCATTTTGCAACAGCTCCTGTTTCCCGCGATAGTTGTATTCGATCGGATGTTTGCGCTCGTCCAGCGTGACATGGTAGTCATAGTTGAAGTCATTTTGCAGAGAAGAATACCAGGGAAAGCGGAATGCGTAGGCACTTCGGGCTTCCTCGATTCGGCTGAGCGGCACCCTCGAAATGGCAACGAAGGTGATGTCCCGCTTGTGGAGTTCGGTAAAGAGTGCCTGACGAAAGGTCAGGTCAGCTGCTCGCATGCAGCCGGGGCAAAAGTCATTACGCTGATCAATCCACATGAAGTGATGCACGTAGAGCTGACTGCGGCCTTCGAACATGTCAACGAGGCGAACTTCCCCATCCGGTCCTTCAAAGACATAGTCTTTTTCCACTTTTACCATTGGCAGTCTCCTGCGTTCGGCGGCGAGCGCGTCATGCAGTCGTGTTGCTTCTTTTTCCCGGATGAGAAGCGCCTTGCGCGCTTCCAGCCATGTTTCACGCGATACCACAGGGGGTAGTGATTTGGGTTTTCTATTCATTTGCTCTGTCAGGGTTGATGATTTCAGTCTCTCATCACTACGACGAACGAGCGTAGAAAAAAAAGACAGGGCATACTGAACATTCGGGAAAAGATGTGATCGATGCTGACAAAGGTTTTGATTAATCTGGAAAACGCGTTCTTGAATAGTCGGAATGTTGGATTTTTTGAGACCAGACGGGCGTAAGCACGATCAATTGCGCGAAGTAAGCTTCATTACGGGATTCGCACCACATGCAACCGGGTCGGTTCTCGTCCGGTTTGGCGATACCCAGGTGATTTGTTCGGCTACTGTCGAAAACAAAGTTCCGCGCTGGATGGTCGTTCAGGGTGTGAAAACCGGTTGGCTCACGGCAGAATATGCCATGTTGCCATATTCCACCCTGCAGCGAAAGGATCGCGACAGCTCCCGGGGCAAGGTCGATGGACGCAGCATTGAGATTCAGCGCCTGATCGGACGCTCCCTGCGTGCCGTGATGGACCTCTCCAAAATGCGCGACAAAACCCTGTGGATCGATTGTGATGTGCTTCAGGCAGACGGTGGAACTCGCACCGCTTCGATCACTGGTGCCTATGTCGCAGCAAAACTAGCGATTCATAAGCTCATGAAGGAGGGCGTGCTTGAGCAAGACCCCTTCACGGACAGCGTTGCGGCTGTCAGCACGGGCGTTTATTTTGATGAGGAGGTGCTCGACCTCAATTATCAGGAGGACAAGGAAGCCACCGTTGATGCGAACATTGTGATGACGGGTAGCGGCAAATTCATCGAAGTGCAGAGTTCCGGGGAAGAAGCCACTTACACCGAAACGCAGCTTCATCGCCTTATCGAACTCGCAAAACTGGGCATCGCACAACTCACTCAAGCCCAGCTGAAGGCGCTGGATGCGTAACCCTCACTGCGTTTGCCCGCAACCCGCTCTGCCGATGCAGAGCAATCCAAGGAGTCACACTTACTTGCGCGCTTCGTTGGGAAACATGGATGCGATGACATCCGCATAGCGCCGAGCCACCACATGGCGTTTGAGTTTGAATGTCGTCGTGATCTCTTCCCCCACTTCGAAGGGCTTGTCGATCCATCGCCAGGAGTGAATGCGTTCGTAGGACTTGAATCCGGCCTTGGCGCTCACCACATCGTGAATGTAGGCATCCACCATTGCCTTTGCCTCCTTCGACTTTGTGATTTTTTCGATGCTGTCCAGCGAGGAATCGATCATTTGAAAGCCTTCCACTGACGGAATTACGAGCAGTCCCAGGTATTTTTGATCCTGTCCGACTACCATACAGTTGGCGATGAGTTCGGACTGGGAAATCCGATTCTCAATCGGAACTGGTTCGATGTTCTCACCACTCAACAGCACGACCGTGTCCTTGGTGCGTCCGAGGATTTTCAAACAATTGTTGAAGGTGTATACACCGAGATCCCCTGTATTCAACCAACCCTTCCGGATCACTTTTGCAGTCTCCTCTGGAGAGCGAAAATAGCCCTGCATCACCTGGGGTCCCCGAATGTGGATTTCTCCCTTCAGTCCCTTTCCTTCGTGAGGGAGTTTCGGGTTGGGATAAAGCAACTCCTTGGTCTCCGGATCCACGATGCGCAGCTCGGTGTGCGGCCACATCGGACCCACCGTGCCGATCACCAGTTTTTCGGGCAGGCGAACCGACAAGACGGGTCCCGATTCCGTCATGCCATATCCCTCAAGCACTCGAATCCCGATGTAATTGAAAAACCGGTCAATGTGTGGCTGCAAGGCGCCACCACCCGAAACGGTAAATTCAAAGCGCCCGCCGATCACCGCCCGAAGCTTGCTGAAAACAATCCGATCCATCAAGCGATAGGGCAGAAATGCTACCAATGCCACGAGTGCCGCGATTCCTTTTCGCAGCACTCGCTCGGGAGGTGCAATGTAGCGCAGCTCAAGCTGCCGATCCCGCAAAACATCCAGTGCGGTGAAAAACGCATAGGCACAAGCATAGGCAGATTTGAACATCGTCCGCTTTACCACCGATCCTGAGCGGATGCTGTGCTGAATCCGGGAATACACGTTCTCCCAAAGTCGCGGCGCCGATACCATGATCTGGGGACGGAGTTCCCGCATGTCAGGCCCAATGGTGCGCACCGACGAGTAGGTCATCTGAATCCCCCGTGCGAGCACGATGAGTTCGAAAGTGCGTTCATAGCTGTGCCAGATCGGCAGGATCGTGAGCACTTCCCACTGCTTTCGAATCGTGATCGGCACATTGCAAACCTGTGACATCAAGTTTGCGTGGGTGAGCACAACTCCTTTGGGACGCCCCGTCGTGCCCGACGTGTAGATGATCGTGTAGGGGTCCTCCGGGCGGATGGCTTCGATGCGCTGCGGGCACTGAGCACGGCCAGCGTCCATGCGTTTCCGGCCCGCTCGGGCAAGTTCGTCAAGCGAGGTGATCTGGGGATCCTGTCGCAGTTCTTCGGTCAGCCCGTCCTCATCCATGACCACGATTCCGTCGAGGCTGTCATGGTCATCGAGATTGCGAAGCACGCGTTCGAGGTGACGCGCAGTTTCCACGAACAGAAATCGGGAAGCGGAATGGCTGACAATGTAGTTGATTTCGTCGTGAGTTGCATCATTGCCGCGCGGCACATCCACTCCACCCGCAAAGGTGATCGCAATGCTCGAAACCTGCCACTCCAGTCGGTTGTCCGCCAGCACCATCACACGGTCCCCTGGATTGAGTCCCAACTCAACCAAGCCTTCCGCAACCTCAGTGGACCGTTCGATCAGTGCATCGTAAGTCAGACGACTGCGTTGATCATTTGCGTTCCGATGACTGACCAATGCCGTCAGTCCACGGTACTGCACCGCCATGCGCTGAAACAAGTGCGCCACGGTATCGGCAGTCCAGGGTTGCTTTTCAGAGACAATCACTTCATGCATCACTCAGGGAATATCAGATGGGGCAATGCTTGGGATTGACTCTCAGCAATGCTTCAAATTGGGTAACATACCATTCTGTATCCTTAGAATTTAGCAATATTCAACCGAATTCATGATTATCAAACCTTCCGTGAGAGGTTTTGTCTGTGTGACCTGCCATCCCAAGGGGTGTGAACAGCACATTCACGACGAAATCGCCACCATTCGCTCTGCCGGACCCATCACTGGGGGTCCGAAAAACGTGCTTGTGATCGGAGCCTCCACTGGCTACGGACTTTCCTCCCGCATTGTTCCCACCTATGCGTGGGGTGCCAGGACCATCGGTGTCTTCTTTGAACGCCCGTCGACTGAAACGCGCCTCGGCACTGCCGGATGGTATAACTCACTGGCGTTCAAACGCATAGCGCAGGCAGATGGCCACTATGCAGAAAACGTCAACGGTGATGCATTTTCCCATGACATCAAACAGAAAACTGCCGACCTGATCGAAAAGGATTGGGGCAAGGTGGACCTGATTGTCTACAGTCTCGCTTCACCGCGTCGCACGGACCCGGACACAGGTGAGGTGTACAGCTCGGTTATCAAACCCATCGGGGAGACCGTCTTCACGGGTAAATCCATCAACACCGACAAGGAAACCGTATTTGACGCTACCATTGAAACCGCAACCGAGGAGCAAATTGCTGGTACGATCAAGGTGATGGGTGGACAGGACTGGGAGCTTTGGATCGACTATCTGAACAAACGCGGACTGCTGTCTGAGCAATTCCAAACGGTCGCCTATTCCTACATTGGTCCCCAGCAGACTTGGCCGATCTACAAGGACGGTACCATTGGTCAGGCCAAAAAAGACCTCGAGCGTGCCGCCCGGGAACTGACACAACGCTACGCCAACATGAAGGGGCGCGCCTACGTGTCCGTGAACAAGGCCGTCGTCACACAGGCCAGTGCCGCGATTCCTGTGGTTCCTCTCTATATCTCCATCATGCTCAAGGTGATGAAAGAGAAGGGGGTCGACGAAAGTGTGGTGCAGCAAATCTACCGTCTCTTTGCCGATCACCTGTATGGCAAGGCACTTGCCTCCAAGACCGATGACATCCGAATCCGCGTGGATGATCTCGAATTGCGGGACGATGTGCAGGCGGAAATTCTCGAAATCTGGAATCGTATCAACACGGAGAACCTCAAAGACATCTCGGCGTTTGATGACTACAAGAAGGAATTCCTGAAGTTGTTCGGTTTTGGTTACGAGGGAGTGGACTACGAGGCATCAGTCGACGCGCACTGGGAAGATCCGACGGTCATCCAGTAACTGTTGCTTCGGCAACGACCCGCTCCGCTTCAACGAAGGTGCACTCTTTTCTCATTGATCAGAAATTCCAGTTTCAGTCGCATGCTGCGGATGCTGGTTCTCTCGTGGAGAAGCATTCGCTGGCATCGCTTTGACTGGATATCGCCAGTCTGCATGACAGGGCTGCTGGTGATGAGCGTCATGTTCATCTACTCTTCCCAGGTTTACAACAGCGGCGATCTCTGGATCAAACAGCTCATCTGGATTACTCTGGGTGTAGTCATCTACTTCATCGTCTCACTGTTGGACTATCGCATCTGGTTCGAACAGGCACACTGGCTCTACCTCGGAGCCGTTGCGCTGCTGCTGGTCGTCCTCACACCGGCGGGCACTGAGATCTACAACGCAAGACGGTGGATAGATCTCAAGTTTATCACCCTGCAACCTGCGGAGATGGCAAAGATCGCTACACTGATTTTGGTTGCCAGATTACTCTCAAAATTTCACTTTCAGACATTTGGCGAGACCCTCACCTCCGTCTCGGTGGTTGCCGGGGTCACCTTGATCCCTACCGTATTCATCTTCGCTCAACCCGATTTGGGTTCGGCACTGGTGATTCCCATCATGACGTTTATCATACTCTACAGCGCAGGATTCCATAAGCGATTCTTTCAGATATCGCTGGGACTCGGGCTGCTGTTGGTGTCCGTCGTAGGGTGGGATCTCTATCGCTATCAACAGTTTCTTCACGAAAACAACCTTTCCGCACTGGAAGACCGGGGAGCTTACGAGCCACACTCATGGATCCCACTCAAGGACTACCAGCGCAACCGCCTCATGGTGTTCATTGCACCTGACCTCATCGATCCACAGGGATTGGGGGACAGTTGGAATGTGCGCCAGTCCCTGATTTCGGTCGGGACCGGGGGTTGGTCTGGCAAAGGTTGGACCGAGGGAACCCAAGCCAAACTGGGTTACCTACCCCAGACCGTAGCATACAACGATTTCATTTTCTCCGTCATTGCGGAGGAATCCGGATTTGTTGGCGCGTCATCGGTCATTCTCCTTTTTGCGATCCTCGTTTTTAACGGACTCCGGATCGCGCAATCAGCTCACGACCGCTTCGGTCAACTACTGGCAACAGGTGTCAGTGTTTTATTGTTCATTCACGCTTTTATCAACATGGGGATGACCATGGGAATTGCTCCCGTCACCGGTCTCCCCCTCCCATTCTTAAGTCACGGAGGAACCTTTTTACTCAGCTGTTTTACGTTACTAGCCTTTCAACAAAGTATCTACCGGTATCGCGAGAAATTCATTTGAGATGAATCGCCTCTCGCCATCGAAGACGTAGCATCAACATCGCTCAGAAAAAGGTTCCTCCGTCCAACGGAACACGAACCATGCAAAATCAAGAAAACTTGACGGAAGAACAAATCGCCACTCATCGCGATGAACTCTCCAAAGCTCCCAAACATACATCCCAACAGACCATTCCCGTAAAGGATCTTCAAAAAGCCGCCCAGGAACGGGCCAAAAAAATGCCGATCCTTCAGAAGGTGGTCAATACGCTTAGCGGCAAGTCAGCCGACTTTACGGAAATCGTCGTCAACTCCGAACCCCTCGAAAAACGCGTCGCCCTGCTCAAGAACGGGGTGCTTGAGAAATTTGAGGTCGAACGCTCAGGCGATGAGCGCATGGTCGGAACCATTTTCCGTGGCAAAATCCAAAATCTGGAACCGGGCCTGAAGGCCGCCTTCGTCGATATCGGCATGGCCAAAAATGCCTTCCTTCACTACTGGGATATCCTGCCCGCAGCCAACGACTCCACCGTCGAAATCGTTCGCGACAATACCTCGGAAGACAAGAAGAAGGCCAAGGCAAAAATCTCGATCAAGGATATTCCCAGCCTCTATCCGATCGGCTCCGAAATCATCGTTCAAATCACCAAGGCCTCCATCGGCAACAAGGGTCCGCGCACCACAACCAACATTGCGATTCCCGGACGCTTTCTGGTACTGATGCCATTTTCCGGTCAGTGCGGCATTTCCCGCAAGATTCAGGACAAGGGGGAGCGTGGCCGTCTGAAGAAGATCCTGCGCGAGCTGACCATTCCCGATGGCATGGGCGTCATCATGCGCACCGCTGGTGAGGGCAAGAAGGACCGCTACTTCGTTCGCGATCTGCACATCCTGCTCAACATCTGGGAAAGCATTCAGAAGAAGCTCTCTGAGGGGAAGGAACCCTGCATGCTGTATCAGGAGCCCAATCTGATTGAGCGCACCGTTCGCGACTTCCTCACAGAAAAAATCGATCGCGTGCTGGTGGACGATAAAAAAGCCCACGAAACCATGCTCTCACTGGTTTCACTGATTTCCCCACGCTCCAAATCCAAGATCAATCACTTCAAGGAAGAGATTCCGATCTTTGAACGCTTTAACATTGAAAAACAGATTTCCCAGACCTTCCAGCGCAAGGTTCCGCTGCCTTCGGGAGGCGAAGTCGTGATCGAGGAGACCGAGGCCCTCGTCGCCATCGATGTGAACACGGGCGGACACAAGGGAGCCAATAAGGATGGAAAAGATTTCATCCTGCATGCCAATCTTGAAGCCGCCACCGAAATCGCACGCCAGATTCGACTGCGCAATGTGGGTGGATTGATCATCATCGACTTCATCGACATGAAGCAGCGCAAGGATCGCAATTCGGTCTACATGAAGATGAAACAGGAGATGAAGAAGGACAAGGCCAAGTGCCATATCCTGCCAATCTCCCAGCTGGGCATCCTGCAAATGAGCCGCCAGCGCCACAAGGAAAGCACATCCAGTGGGATCTACACCTCCTGTCCCTACTGCGCAGGTCGTGGCATTGTGAAATCGGACCGCACCATGAGCGTAGAGATCCAGCGTCGTCTCATTGCCGCCGTGCGCCACTTGCGCCAGCACGCAGGTCCCGAATCGCAACACCACCTCTATGTGTTGCTGCATCCCATGAATCTGCAGCGCCTCAAGGATGAGGATGAGGAGATTCTCATCAATCTTGAACAGGAATACAATGTGAAGCTGACCTTCCGCGCAGATGCCAGTATCCACATTGAAAATTTCAGTATCATCGACGCAAAAACCAGCGCCGAAATCCGCTGACCGCTTTGTTCGCTGGGTCACGGTTGCACCTGCCAATGAGAGTATTGCTCGCATTTGACAAGTACAAGGGGTCGCTCAGTGCCACAGCTGCCTGCGCGACCGCAGCCGATGCGATCTCTGCCGTCCGGCCAGAAATTCACGTCACACAAAAGCCGCTCTCCGATGGGGGTGAGGGGTTTTGTGAGATCGTAACCGAAGCACTCGGCGGTGAGTTTCGCGACTACCGGGTCACCTATCCCGACCTCTCATCGGGGTCGGCAAGGGTCGGCTATGTGGCCATTTCCACACTCACCGACTCCCTGCGCCAGCGTCTGCACCTTCCCAAGCAAGGGCTGCTCGCCATCGTCGAAATGGCGCAGGCTGCCGGGCACCATCTGGTTGGCAATACCAGTCGCGATCCTTGGCAATACACAACGGCTGGCGTTGGGGAACTACTGCACTACGCTGCAGGGGAAGGTGCCACCGCTGTCCTGATGGGGCTGGGTGGCAGTGCCACACAGGACATGGGTATCGGTTTGCTCGAAGCATGGGGTTTGACCGCGCGGGATGCCTCGGGAGCATGGGTCTCACCGCTCCTGCCCATCAACTGGCATCGCGTGTCCCAATGGAACGCTCCCGATGGGCTTCCGCAGCTTCAGCTCCGTCTCGCCTGTGATGTGCGAAACCCGCTTCATGGACCTTTTGGAGCTGCAGCAGTCTTCGGTCCGCAGAAAGGCATGCGCCCAGACGATCTGCCGCGCATGCAGCAATGCATGGAACAGGCCTGCAGACAATTGTTGCGGACCCGCGGTATGCGAAGTGTCGACCCCGCTCAGCCGGGCATGGGTGCTGCAGGGGGCTTGCCCTTTGGCATCAGCCTGGCATTTCAAAACCTGATCGTGCCCGGTTTTGAACTCATCTGTGACGTGCTTGATCTTGATCAGGCGATACAAAACTCCGACCTGGTGCTGACTGGCGAAGGATCTCTGGATGCCAGTTCGCTCTCGGGAAAGGGTCCCGTCGAAATTGCACGACAGTGCGCTAAGTTCAACACTCCGGTCTGCATCCTCCCGGGAAAGGCCACCCCAGACGCAACCCAATCCCTCGCCAATCTGCATCCTGACGTGACCGTACATCCCCTTGGCGACCCCAATGCCTCCGTCGAGACCAATATTAAAAACGAGGCCACACACCTGCGCGAAGCAGTGCAGCACTTCATTCAACACTTCCCACCTTCAGCCTGAGATGATGCCTCTGATTCGACTGTCCCTGCTCATTGCAATGGCCCTTGTGGGTGCCATCGCTGCTACAGCTGCAAATCCAGCTCCCGTACTGCCCGGCATCGATGTGTTGAGGGAAGGTGATTTTGAACCCCTCAAAGGAAAGCGAGTGGGCTTGTTGACCCACCCCGCCGGAGTAGATTCAAGCGGAGTTTCCACGATAACGATTCTTCACGAAGCCGCCCAGGTGAATTTGGTAGCCCTGTTCGGCCCCGAACACGGGATCGATGGAAAAGCTCCAGCAAACGACCCGATTGAAAACCAGACGCATGCGGCAACCGGTTTGCCCGTGTTTTCGCTTTATGGCAAATACCGCACCCCCACCGATGCCATGCTGGAAGGATTGGATGTCATGGTTATCGACTTGCAGGATATCGGGGTGCGCTCTTACACTTACGTGTCCTGCATGCGGCTGACGCTGGAAGCATGTTTTCGCAACGATATTGAGGTGATGATCCTCGACCGACCCAACCCGCTTGGCGGTGAGAAGGTCGATGGTCCACCCATGGACGAGGATCTGCGCAGCTATGTGGGCAGCTTCCCGGTGCCTTATGTTCACGGATTGACCATTGGTGAACTTGCACGCATCGCCAAGCTGACCGAGGGCTGGCTCGATCTGCCACAGTCGGTGCGCAACAGCGGTCGCCTGACCATCATTCCCATGAAAAACTGGCGCAGGTCCATGACCTGGGATCAGACCGGACTGGAATGGGTTCCCACGTCTCCAGGTATTCCCACACTCTCCTCCGTGCTCGGCTACGCGATGACGGGGCTGGGGGCCGAGATCAATGCATTTCGCCATGGGTTTGGGACCGAGTATTCCTTCCGCCTGCTCAGCATGCCCGGAATCGAGACCGACCACCTCGTCGACGCGCTCAACGCACTCAAGCTGCGCGGTGTGCAGTTTGTCAAAGCCAGTGCCACAGATGCACGCGGCAACACCGTGGAAGGAGCCTATGTGCAGGTATTCAACTGGGAAACCCTTCGCCCAACCGCTCTCAGCTTTCACATGATGCCGTTAGCCTGCAAGCTGCAGCAGCAAAACCCCTATGCCAGTGCCACAGCGGCACGAATTTCGCTCTTTAACAAACACGTCGGGTCCCAGGCCTGGTGGACCGAAATCTCCACCAAGGGCGCCGATGCGGATGCGAGGGGTTTCATCGAGCGCTGGCAATCGCGCTCCGACAAGTTCCGGGTCTGGGCCGCCGCCCATCACATTTATCGTTGAGTCCCCATCCAGTCCGGCATCCGGAGTCGGAATCCCATGCCCCCGATGCCTACTGAGCAAATTCCTTGAAAAAAGCTTCGGCATCCGGCAGAGCTTCAAACCCAAAAATCCAGCAGGTCTCCACCACATCCGAAAAGTCCATGCCGCCTTCCTGGATCGCCGTGTTCAGGTATCGTCCTTCCGCCGCGTTGTAGCGGTTGGCGATCTCAAGCGCCATCTCCCATATTTCGGTAAGGCGCGCATCCTTTATATAGGACTTCCAATCGATCCAGTTCGGGTCCCTGAATCCAGGGGTGCCGTTGTTGAATCCGTTCCCGTCTGGAATCTTCTGATAGGCCGTGTGCGTCTGCACAAACTGCAAATCCTCAGCATCGGTCACCTCTTCATTCCAGTTGCTGTGCTGCACGATGTGGAAGCGCTCGCGAAGATCCACCCCGGGTAGATACTGCAACACTCGTCTCGCGAGATCCGCTGAAAAGTCCGATTGTCCGGCTTCTGCGATCCAGATGCTGCCGCCCTGCTTCAGGGTCCGCTCAACCTTCCCAAAGACTTGCTGCAAAGCTTCATCATAGGCGTTGTGGGCGTCGGACCATTGCGAACCGAACGCGAGTTCGAACAACTCGTTCGATGGCACATATAGCCCGTCCTGCACACCATACGCCCCCGCCACCGCATGAAAATTCACTTTTGCGAAGCGTGGGTCCGCCAGCACAGTCGCTACCCCTGCAATGGAATGCAGGTCATCGACATCCGTCTTGCTGTCAAAGTGAGCCAGAAACAAATCCCGGGAGGGATCAAAGCGACCAATCCGGTTTTCCAACACTTCCGTCGCGCTGCCCACCGTCAACAGCAACCCGAATCCCAAGGCTCCCAAGTGGAAACCTGATCGAAGACCTTGATGCAATTTCATGAAGAAAAGCATATCGCAAAACCAGCCACCATCCAATGCGAAACGTAACACTCCCTTCCTGAGTCAATTCAGCCACACCGCTGGATGCCTCCCATCCGGGAATCATCTTGAGCTTGACGCCACAGCACTACCTGCGGTTAATGCCTTCAATACTTTTTGGATGTTAGAGATTGTAGCATAGTTGTGGTTTCGCACGCGACCCCCTTTAGCGGAGATCGACAACGCGCTTCGTGCGCGCAGGGTGCGAAACAATGAGTCGCGATACATGCCTTGGAGGCGTGTCTTACGCGTGTGCCTGCCCGGCAGGTTTGAATGAGCCACCCAGCCCACAACGCTGTTTTCACATGTCCAAATCTTTTCCATCCCCTGCGCGACCGCGCACTGCAACGAAGTCACACTATCTGAAATGCCGCCACTGCGGACTTGAGTTCAGTCTCGACGCACCCGGCACCCAGCACCGCAATCACTGCCCGTGGTGCCTGTGGAGCGTGCATCTCGATCACACTCCCGGCGACCGCAAGGCCGGCTGCGGTTCGCTTATGAAACCCATCTCCATTGCCCTTCGCGAGGACGGCGAGTGGATGCTCGTGCACCGCTGCGAATCCTGCAAGGTCGTGCACCTCAACCGCATCGCCGGGGATGACGACGAGCGCACCCTGCTCGCCCTGGCCATCCAACCCATCACCCGTCCGCCCTTCCCACTGCTATGGTGAGGGGAAGCCCTGCGTATGCACACTTCCACGGAAGCGGCGCATGCGATTCCTCACAGGATTTTTCTCGATCCGGGAATGGTGCGCAGCAATGCAGCCAGTAGCAGACTGCACAGGCATGACAGGCAACCCACCACCAGTAGCTTTAGCGTGGGTTGCCAACCCACTTGCGAAAATGCCAGGGAAAACCCCACGACAATCGGCGGATGCACAATGTAGGCCCCATACGCATTCCCGGCGAGCCAGGAACCCACGACAGTCGGGCCTGCAAACCATTTCCCAGACAGCCACAGCAAACCCAGTATCATGCCCCATGCCATGAAGGGGTCCCACAATGCATAAAACAAAGCGTTGAGGTTCCAACCTCCCGAAAAGGAACCCGCCTGCGATCTTGTGAAAAAGACTGCGACAAGAATAGCAAATGCCACAGCTGAAACCAGCATCCACGGCCAGGATTGTCGAAATGTGATGCGCTCCAGGAGTTGATTTTGGGAACACAGAATTCCCGCAAAAAACAGGAAAATGTAGCAGGGGAAATAGCCAAGCTGCAACCACAGCACCGACTCACCGACGGGCAGCCAGAGTCGTATGCCAAAGGACACCAATCCAAGACCCATCGCCCAAAACGTCAGAGGAAGGGCACCGGGCAAAGTTTTCAGTCCATTTCCTTTCCCCCGGATGAGCCGCCATCCCACATAGACACACGTGAACAGGAGCAGTGCCTCTGCAAACCAGAGCGGCCCCGGTTCAAACTCCTTTGCGAGTATCATGTTCCACCATCCCTCGAAGAGTCCTGCCCCTTCGTGGTGACGAATGAGGCCAACCGTGAAGGGAGCAATCCCAAAGAAATACACCGTCAGCGGAATGCCGAGCCTCAGCAGGCGTTCCTTTGTGAAACGCATGGCTCCCTTTCGCTCGAACGACGGTGCGGTATAGTAACCCGCCAACAGGAAAAAGAATCCCATGAAGTAGGACTGATTGACGGCGTTGAAAAAAATCAGCAAGGGGTTCGATCCGTCTTCCACTTCCTTCCAGTACCATCCGCCACTGCCGCCATACGCAATGGAGACGTGATGAAAGATCACCAAAAGTGTGAGAAAGATGCGGATGTGATCAATGGCCGCATTGCGGGAATGAACGGGCAGGGGCTGCTTCATGATTGAAGGTCTATACGGGGGAAATCGACATAGGTGTTTCCATGACGGATACAACCCTGCAAAGGTTTCAAGGTTGACTGCAAAACGTGACATCCGCCTCGGCAATATGCCACAACCATCCTTGGATCGACGCTTAGAATCCGTTGCAGAAAATCGTGTCAGAATTGGGAGCGGAACGTCTCAAACTCCTGACGCAGCAACTCCAGCGAGCTTTCCAGCTCCCTGACCCGGTGGCGCAACCCCTGAAGTGAATCCGGGGAGGGTTCTGTCTCCTGTTTCACACTCTCCACAAGCCCGTTGGGCGCCTCGCTCTGCACATCTGTCGGTGCCAGGGTTGTGGTGTATCGCACTTCTTTGGTGCCGCTGTGCATCGGAAGGATGCGAACCAGGGAGTCGGGGTCGATTTCCCGCTGCATCAACCCGTCGAGCGTCTGCCGCACCCGCTCCAGATCCGGAAACTGATACATGCGCTCGGTGCGTTGACGGAGTTGTCCGAGAGTTTGCGGTCCGCGCAGCATCAGGACCGAGAGCACCGCCAGTTCCGGACGCGTGAGTTGCCACTGCTCCACCAGGCGGTGCTGGAACTTGGGTACCCTTGCGCCCGCCTGATCCACCCGGTAAACCAGCTTGCGATCCCGCAACAACGTGAGCGCATCCTCCACTTCCACCTGTTCGTAGTCCACCACCGGAGCCCGGCTCGTGCTCTGGTTGCAGCCCGTGATCAGGGAGTTCAGCGTCATGGGATACTGATCCGGCGTTACGGATTCTTTCTCAAGCAATACCCCCATCACCCTGATTTCTTCCGCAGTCCAATCCCCCATTGCTTCCGGTTGCTCACTCATGAGAGCATTTCTACTCCATTCTTCTTCAGGAATCAAGAAAGCTGCATCGACTCCTGCTACGTCGGAAGAAAACCCCTTCGTCGGTAGCAGCGCCCAGAAAAGCACACCCCAATCTGGAGACCCGACAGTGTTTAACAAACTCCGGAACATGCACGCTCAAGAGCTGTACACTTTCAAGCGTTGACTGCATGCACTTTTCATGCGAAAGTGCATGCATCATGAAGCAGGTGACCATCAGAAGGGTCGAAGAGTCCTGGGTGAAAAAGGCCAAAGAAGAAGCGAAAGCCAGGGGTGTATCCATGAATACGGTTTTGGTGAACGCATTGGCGCGAGGTCTTGAAATTGATCAAAAAAAACCCGTCCGGAAAAACAATTTGGATAAATTTGCGGGTGATTCTGATTTTGGACCCGATTGGGATAAGTATTTGGAACGTCTCAACGAAATCGACGAAGAGTTATGGAAATAACGCTTGTTCTCGACACCAATGCCTACAGTGATTGGAGACGGTTTGGATACTGGAAAGAGACACTTGCACATTCCGACAAAATTCTAGTGCCAGTTGTCGTAATGGGTGAATTGATTCACGGGTTCAAAGATGGGAACCGGCTGAACCACAACTTGAGCAAACTGGATTCGTTTCTCGATGAACCCCAAGTGAAGCAACCGGAGTTCACCCGCCACACCGCAGAAATATATGCGGACTTTCTTCATTACCTTCGCAATAACGGAACTCCCATCCCCACTAACGATATCTGGATCGCCGCCTGCGCTTACCAGCACAATGCACTCCTCCTGACCCGCGACAGTCATTTCGAATACTTGCCGCAGGTAAAAGTGAAGTTTGAGGAGTGAACCAGCGAAACCTCCTCCTTGTTGAATGATTCTGCGAATATTCGCGGACTATTTCCTTATCATTATCCACTGAAATATTCTTCTTCCCCACGTCCCAGATCCCCAAAGTCCCTGCCTGCCTTCCCTTTTCCCGCAGCAGCGATTCGATGACCGTCGAACACAATGACCTTGCGTTGCTGCTCGGTCAGCAGTTCTTCGGGAACCTAATGCCCCAAATCCGTGTTTTGTGAGATCTCTGTGGCGGATGCATTCCGACGTTGAAATGAATCGCCGAATCCGTCAGGTAGATGGAAGCGTATAGCTCAACTCACCTCACGTATTGAAATTATGGAACCATCATCTCCTCGTTCCACGGCCGCCGTCCTGTTGCTAGCCGGGGGCATCGCCTGTCTGCTGATTGCACTCCTGCACGTCATCATGATCGCCATCGGGGCCGATGCTTATCGGTTTTTCGGTGCTGGAGAGGAAATGGCGCTCCATGCGGAAGCAGGATCGTGGATTCCGAGTGTCGTCACGGCGGTTCTGGCCATTGTGTTTGCAACATGGGGATGTTACGGACTGTCGGGCGCAGGCATCCTTCGCGCGCTTCCCTTTTGCAGAACAGCACTGCTGCTGATCGGATGCATCTTCCTGCTTCGGGGAATCGCATTCCTGCCCCTATTGTTCCTTGTCGAAAGTCCCCATGCAATAGAACTGCGTGCACGTCCCCTGTTCTCCCTGCTCTCATCACTGATCAATCTGGCCATCGGGTGGGCATACCTGTATGGGAGCCGACGGTTCCCGACCCGCTGAAACGCTCAGGGTTGATCGGACCCGAAACTGAGGCGATCCCTGGTGCAACGTTCGCAAATGAGCGGAATTGGTGTGGGGTCAGGGCACAATCAGCCGCGCCACCAGAGAGCAAATTGCCGGTTGACAGAGAGCCATCAGCCACATCTATGTAGTCATCTATCGGGCGATTACTTTGCAAATGGTCGAACAATAACTTTACAAATTGCCGCATTGACACTTTGCAAATGGTCAACTACATCCTTTGCAATGAGTCGGGACCGTCCATCTGCGCCTAGCCCCAAAACCTTCCTGGCACGCGGTTTGGAGGAAAGCATCGCGAAGGCATTGCAAGATACCCCGGTGGTTTGCCTGCTGGGGCCACGCCAGAGTGGAAAATCAACCCTCGTTTCCCGGATGGCTCCCACCCGCCAACTGGTGAGCCTGGATGACGCGGCCTACCTGAAGCTCGCGAGGGAGGATGCGCAGGGCTTTTTGGCAGAGTTGGCGGATGAGGTCACCATTGATGAGGTGCAACGCGCACCGGGGCTTACGCTGGCAATCAAACGCAGTGTGGACCACGACCGGCGCCCGGGTCGCTTTCTTTTGACCGGCTCCGCCAATTTGCTGCAATTGCCCCACCTGGCCGATTCGCTCGCGGGGCGCATGGAAATCCTTCAACTGCATCCGCTCACGGAATCCGAGATCGCGGGTTCGGAAGGTCTGTTCTTGCAGAAATTCATCGCTGGGGAAATCAAGACCGAGTTGGTTGGCAGCCGTGCACCCGTGCCATCCACCTTACCCGGCAAGTTGATTGCAGGAGGTTATCCCGAGGCCGTTCGGCGCGACCCCACCCGCGCCCAGGACTGGCTGCTCCAGTATCTTCAATCCGTGATCGAACGAGACATTCGCGATGTTGCGAGAATCAAGGAAGGGACGGACCTCTTGAAACTGATGGAGCTGCTTGCCGAGCGCACTGGCACCCTTCTGAACGTATCCGAATTATCCACCGCGTTGAAAAAAGCGCGGATCACCATCGAAAACCATATCGCGATCCTGGAGAGAATGTTTCTCATCCGCCAACTTCCCGCCTGGCATGAGAACGCTACCAAACGTGCGGTGAAAACGCCAAAAATTCATCTTTGTGATACCGGCCTGGCCGCGGCCTTGTTAGGACTTCAAGCTGGCGATTGGTTGAAGGAGCGGGACCGGTTCGGTCATTTGCTGGAATCGTTTGTCGTGCAGCAACTCCATGCGCAAGCGGGCTGGTTCCAACCTCATCTGCGGTTTTGGCACTACCGGGACAAGGACAAGAACGAGGTGGACTGTGTCATCACACGGGGGCGCAAGGTCTGGGGTGTGGAAATCAAACTCTCGCAATCGGTTTCCTCCAGTGATGCCAAAGGCCTTCACAAACTTGCAGAATACGCGAAAGGGAATTTCCAGACGGGCGTGCTTCTGCATGATGGCGATGATACCTTTGCTCTGGGAGACTCCCGCATCCTCGCCGTGCCGATCTCCAAGCTCTGGGAACTCTAAGCCATGCCGAATTTCATCTCCGAAAACGACATCGAGTTGGCCATGGTGCAACGGTTGCAGCACCTCTACGGCTACGACACGCTCAATGGCAACACGGCGGATCCGGTGGGTCTCAACGACGACTCCAGGCGCACGGACAAACGGGAGGTGATTCTGCACGACCGCCTGAAAACCCATACCCCGCCGCTGCCAGCAGCGAACCGTGGGAAAGCACTATTTGCCAGCTGACGTCATCGTTTGCAAATCCGCCGAATTCCCATATCTTTAGAGGGAACCCGAAAGGAGGTATCCGTATGAAACGAATCATGATTGCGGTGGATTTTTCCGCCCAAACCCAGCGGATCCTGAAGCAGGGATATGAGCTGGCTGGTAAACTGGGGGCCGAGGTGCTTCTATTGCACGTGGAGGAACCGGAAGCCAGTGTTGTGCACTCCAACGTCATCGGCCCCTACGGTGGCATGACTGGTTTTGGCGTGGATATGCCCACCGCCACTGAAATCGTGGATGATCAGGTTGAGCGCGATGAAGCCATCATGGAGACGCTCAAGAAACAGGGTGAAGCCCAGGGATTAACAGTCTCCACTGAGGTATTCATTGGCAACGAAGTCGCTGGCATCATCCGGGAGTGCGAACAACACAAGCCCGATCTGCTGATCATGGGTCTGCACCATAAGGGGTTCTTCTCGCGCCTGCTCGGAGAAAATCCCGAACTCGCACTTGTGAAGAAGGCTCCGTGTGCCCTGTTTTTCATTCCAGAGGAATGAGACGGCATCCAGCCGGAGTGGATGATGTGGGGATTTAGTCCTGCTCCAGGTATCGCACAAAATCACGGAGAATTTGCCAGTATTCCTCACCCATGTAGGGTAGGATGTCATTGTGACCCGCTCCATCCACCCAATAAAAGAACTTGGGGGCGCGGGAATGATCGAACAATGCCTTACCGTGTTCAAAGGGGACCACGCCATCCTCGGTGCCATGGATGACGAAGGTTGGTTCACTCACTTCCGGAATCTTGCGCAAATTCTGGAAACGGTCCCAGGGCAGCCATGCGATCTCCATGCCCACTTTGAACGTGGAGGTGAAGGCACTCTCCAGAATCAGTCCGGCGAATTCTCCACGACGACACATTTCCACAGCGGGTCCACTCCCCACAGATCGTCCATGGAAGAGGATCGACTCGGGCGGGTATCCAAGCTGGGAAACGGCAAATCCTGTCGCAGCCTCAATGGCACGGTACACGCTTGCTTCGCTGGGCTTGCCGCTACTCAGCCCGTAACCTGGATAGTCGTAGGCCAGAATGCTGAATCCGGCCTGGCGATATCCCTTGAGCAGATTTTCCACAAACCCCAGATCCTCGGCATTGCCGTGAGAATAGATGATCAGGTAGCGCGAAGTGGGGTGGCTGAGGAAGCGACAGGCAATGCGCTCTCCACGCTCAGTCTCCACCTGAAAGTAGCGGTAGTCCGCCGTGTAAGAAGGTGGTGGTGGCTGAAAGATCAGCATATCCGCAAACCAGTGGGATGCCAACAAGAGCAGTGACACCACAAACAGTAGGATCTTCCAGAGAAGGGACCAGACCGATTGAAGGATGTGCCGGAATACTTGCATAGCGAATGCCCCGCACCGACGGACCACAGGGACAATAGAACTGGAGCATCGCTCATGCAGGCGTGCCGGGGCAATTTAAATTTTGAGATTGTTTCACGGCAGCGGATATGCGAGAAATCGAGGCTTTCTCATGGGTTGGACTGCGCAACGCGTACCAACCCTTCCGACACGTTGACGGATGTCATCATCCTGAACGCTCATGAGCCAAGCACCCGCATCCATTCGCTATTCTTCTGTTGGAGAAACCCTCGAAGTCCCGGTCATCAATCAGTTGATGTCCATCCCGCTCGAATATCCGGACATCCTGTCCCTCGCTGCCGGCTTTACCGACAACGCCGTGCTGCCGAGCGATCTGATCGGAGAAATCGTAGCCGGGCTGCCGCACACCAATCCGAATCACGAATACCTGCAATACGGCACCACCCAGGGCCGCTCCATCCTTCGAAAGCTCACCTGCGACCGGCTCAACGCCCTGCCAATGGAACAGGAGCATGCCTTTGACAAGGATCTCACCTTCATCACCAACGGCTCGCAACAGGCACTTTTTCTGGCTACCCACACCCTTTGTGACCCCGGCGATTATGTGCTGGTCGAAAGTCCGACATACTTTGTGTATCTCTCCATGCTTCAGGGGCTGCAGGTCCGGCCCATTGGCATCCCGGTGGATGCACAGGGTCGTATCGACGCCGATGCGCTCGAGGCAATTCTACAGGACCTCAAAGCCCGGGGCGAGCTACCCAGGCTCAAAGCAGCCTACCTCATCGGCTACCACGCCAATCCCTCATCCCGCTGTCTGAAACTCTGGGAAAAGGAAGCGGTCGCCCGCTTGCTCGAAAACATGCAGTGCCGCATTCCCGTGATTGAAGATGCCGCATACCGCGAACTCGCCTATGATGAGCTCGACCCCACACCCAGCATCATGAGTCTGCCCTGCTTTGACGCATTTCCAAAGCTTTACCTGGGAACCTATACCAAACCCCTGGCTACCGGACTGAAAATCGGCTACGGCACCTGCTCCGATCCCGAATGGTTCGCCAAGATGGTGTGCGCGAAAGGAAATCAGGACTTTGGCAGTTCCAACTTCTCTCAGGCAATCATTGAACAAGTGCTGCTGCGCAACGCCTATGATTCGCTGACTCACCAGCTCGGTCAGCACTACGGTCGCAAGGCGGAATTGCTCGACTCCACCCTGCGTGAGTTTGGTTTGCACGAGCGCGGATGGCACTGGGAAAAACCCGCCGGAGGCCTGCTCTTCTGGCTCCGTGCCCCCGAATCCATCAACACGGACATGGGGGAAATCTTCAGTGAAAAATGCAAACAACAGGGCGTCATCTACGTGCCCGGTAGCTTCTGCTTCGCCCCACAAGCTCCCAGGAACTTTATTCGCTTGAGTATCGGCGCGCTTTGCGATGATAAACTCGTGGAAGCTTCCAGGCGCTTCTGTGAAGTCGCTTCCATCTCATCATAACCTACCTACTACCCAATTTCTCATGAAAATTTGCTGTATCGGAGCCGGATACGTGGGCGGACCCACCATGGCCGTCATCGCTCACAAGTGCCCGCACGTTCAACTGACCGTCGTTGACATCAATCAGTCGCGCATTGACCAGTGGAACTCAGATCACCTGCCGATTTTCGAGCCTGGGCTGGATGACATCGTGAAAGCATGCCGGGGGAAAAATCTGTTCTTTTCCACCGATGTCGACACCCACATCAAAGAAGCAGACCTGATCTTCATTTGCGTCAACACCCCAACCAAAACGTACGGAGTCGGTGCGGGTTCGGCCTCCGATCTGACCTACATCGAAGCCTGCGCACGCAGGATCGCAGATGTCTCGGAGTCGAGCAAAATTGTCGTCGAAAAATCCACGCTTCCCGTCAAAACCGCCGAGTCGCTCAAAAAGATTTTTGACTCGCGCAAACTGGATTTCCAGGTGCTGTCCAATCCGGAATTCCTCGCCGAAGGCACTGCTGTCGAAGATTTGCTGCAACCTGACCGCGTGCTCATCGGCGGCGAAGAGAGTCCCGAAGGCCAGGCCGCCGTTGAAACCCTCGCATCGATCTACGGTAGCTGGGTTCCACGGGAAAAAATCATCACCACCAATCTCTGGTCCTCCGAGTTGTCCAAGCTCACCGCCAACGCCTTTCTTGCTCAGCGCATTTCAAGCATCAATTCAATCTCTGCACTCTGCGAAGCGACCGGAGCCAATGTGGATCAGGTCGCTCACGCCATCGGAACTGACTCTCGCATCGGCCCCAAGTTCCTCAAGAGTTCAGTTGGATTTGGGGGTTCGTGCTTTCAAAAGGACATTCTCAACCTGGTTTACCTTTGCGATACATTTGGACTGCCTGAGGTTGCCGAATACTGGCGCCAGGTCGTCTCGATGAACGATTATCAGAAGCGCCGCTTCTCACGACGCATGCTCAAGGAGATGTTCAATACGGTGACCGACAAAAAAATCGCGGTCTTTGGGTTTGCTTTCAAAAAAGACACCAACGATACACGGGAATCCGCCGCCATTTACGTCTGCCGGGACTTGCTCGAAGAACGCGCGATGCTGCACATCTACGACCCCAAGGTGACCGAGCGGCAAATCTTCCACGATCTGCAGCAGCCCGCACAGATGTCGGATGCCTCACCCAATCCGTATGTAACGATTTGCCAAGACCCTTACGAGGCAGCCAAGGATGCAGATGCCATCATCATCCTAACGGAGTGGGACGAATTCAAAACCCTCGACTACGCCCGCATTCAGAAGTCCATGCGCAAGCCTGCTTTCCTATTCGACGGTCGCAACCTGCTGGATGTCAATGCCATGCAGGCACTGGGATTTGATGCTCACGCCATCGGAAAAACAGCGATCCCCCGAATCGGGAAAGCCTGATCATCCGTTGCGGTATTAAATGAAGTCCATCCGGATCGACACTTTCATCCGGATGGCAATCATGCACAACACCACCTCAATGCACTCGACACTCTGTGGAGAGATGCAGCCGTGTTTGCGATCAGATGCCGCGACGCAGATCCTCGCGCAGGGATTCGCGTTCCCGCGTGGCGGGTGACTCCGAGCGGGCATTCGACTCCAGCTGTTTTCGGATTTCCTGCTGGCGCGCCTTGGGCATGCCCTTCAATACACACTCAAAGGAATGGCGAACCCATTCCAGAAACACGGCGTCGGGCACGGAGCCATCGAGCGTCACTGTATTCCAGTGTTTTTTATTCATGTGGTAGCCGGGTTCCACGCATCGGTGGGCATCACGCAACTGTTGGGCGCGTTCCGGGTCACACTTCAGGTTGATGCGCAGTGGAAGGGTATCCCAATCGGTGAGGGCAAACATCTTGCCATCCGTTTTGTAAACAACCGCATCCGGTCCAAAAGGAGTTTCTTCGCTCACCTCTGGAAACCCAAGCAAGTATGACCGCAGTGCTTCGGGTTCCATCTGATTCCCAATTCTCTTCTCTTTTACGCCTGCCGGAAATCCTGTGACTGACGCGCGAAACCAAATCCGGGGTCTATCGCTCAGCGAACAATCAAAATGTCCACTCGTCGCTCCTCCGCCATTTGACTGGGGCTTGCGTTGACTACGGCATCCAGATCGCCGCGAGAGAGCACACTGATGCGACCGCCGTCCACTCCCAGTTGCACCAGGAAATCCTTGACGCTGTTCGCACGTCGCTCACCCAGGGCGAGATTGTAATCCGTAGTGCCCCGCCAGTCGCAGAAACCGGTCAGCAACACCTGAAGTTCAGGACGATCCATCAGGGTTTGTGCAGCACTCTCAACCAGTCCTTGGTCTGCCGGTCGAACAACCCACTTGTCGAGGTCGAAATACACGGAAATCTTGGGTCGGCTGGGGTCTCCCCAAATTTCAGGATCCACCAGAGCGGCCTGGCGCACTTCCAGTCCTTCTTCTTCAAGCTCCTCCAGCACAATGCCCTGTTCACCGAGATCGAGTTCCTGGATCCAGTCGGGGCGGATCTCAGAGGTATTAACCAATACAGTATCCTCGGGGCTTGGCCCGGTCATGGTATCCGAGCCACAAGAACTGAGGAGTATGGCTAAAGCCGTCAGAGCGATAGGCTTGATAAGCTTGAACATATCTAACTCATAAAAGCCACGAACTCAGTATCGTCAAATCATTAAACGACCCGAAACCACGGATTTGCGACAGCAACGAAGGGATTTCACAAGAGTTTGACTTGGCCCGAATCGGCAATGCCTGCAGCGGAAGCTCTTAGACTCTCAGATCCCCGTCACTCAACCCATCGGCTGAGTGTCAGCACCAATACCGATTGGGTGTTGAAAAACGTGTGCATCCAAATGCTCGTACGCAGGTCCCCCGTATCCAGATAAATCTTGCCAAGAAGAAACCCGAGCACCGCGATCGGCAGAAACGAATCGAGGTTGAAATGCAACAGGGCAAACAGCAACGAACTCACGATCAGCGCAACCCGGCATGAGGTCTGCCCGATCAGAAAGCGCAGCACAATGCCCCGAAACAATAGCTCCTCCAGCAGGGGAGCCGCCACGATTGCGAGCGTTGCCAATGCGAGAAATTTCCAAGGATCTTCGATACGCTGCATCAGGGTAACTGCTTCCTGTTCACCCGAACTGATCCCCAATTGCTCATTGACCCAGATCGACAGCAGTGATGCCGCCCAGATCAATGGGAGGTAGCGCAACAATCGATCCAAGGCTATCAGCGAGGGGGATGTTGACACACCTGAACGAAAAAAGCGCAGTTTGTAGGCATAGCGCGCACCGAGCAGAGTGAGCAGCATTGCCAGCTGGATGCTTGAGCTGTAGAGTATCGTGTACCAACTCGTCTCCAGGCCGTCCATGGATTCAATCGCCGGATCAAATCCCGCCGGAAACACGAACCGTATGATGCCCATCGCAATCCCAAAATGCAGCATCACACCACACCACAGCACCAGCAGGAGGTCGAGCCACCCCGCGCTCCACGCATCTTGTGATGTCAACGGACTGGTTCCCGTCTCCGCAGGGCCAACTCTCCAGCGTCTCAGCCAGAAATACAGGCAGCCGGCGAGCAGGGTCAGTCCGGCAACATTAGCGAGGGTCTCTGCGATATTGGAGGGAGAGTCATTCATGGGTTGCGCCACCACTGAGGCCAGTTTGCGCTCGAATTGTCAAGTAACAGACGTTGACGGTCGCCATCGAGTTGGCAAATCTGCTTGCGAAACGGTAGAGCGCGTCGCACACGCGCGACCCCGCGATAAAGTAAATTCCTGACGCTGCGGGGAATCCAACGCAACCCATGCATCCATCTAACGGGTGCCCGCATGCCCGCGCACAGCTCCAGCACCGCATCGGAGCGTTCATAGATCTCATCAGGGCGCACCAGCAGGAGCGTCGTGGGTTCCGGTTCCCTGTGATTGGCGGACAACCAGCGCTGTCCGGCCTCGCTCTGTGAGGGCAGGAAGCCGGTATCGGGTTGACGTAACCACCGGATCGCCCAGCCCACGAACTGATTGCACATGCCACAGTCGCCGTCAAAGACCACGACCTGCCGAATCAATGGCCAGTTGGCCGGATCAGAGCGGGTCAATTTCATGACAGGTAGTGTTGGCGCACCAGTCGCAGTAATGCAAGAATTCCGATGGGTTTACCACCGCCCTTTCGAACCTGGTCACCGATTTCAAAGGCACTTCGCCAATGCTCCATCAACAATCGCCAGGCATGCCACACCCGGTATTTTGGATCATACATGTGCGCAGGTTCGGAGGTCAGCAGGTTTAACTCGAGGATCTGAATGGACTCTCCATTTGTCAGGGACGATTCATCCGGAACTTTCAGATCAAAACGTCCCAGATAAAACCCATGCACAGCGTGACTGACCCGATCCAGAAACTGCCGCAAGGCGTCGCTGGTAAATTCGCAAGCATCCAGAAAAAGGGAACCGCGTGCATGAGTTCCGATTTCCACGAGCGGCACCCTTTCTCCGTCAGCCGGAATGCTGTAGATGGATTCGGCGTGCCGCTTCAAAAGGGAGGATGCATAACAGACCGCGCGTTCATCCTTGAGGATCAATCGCTCCAAGGTGCTCACTCCATCTCCCACGACTGAGGTGTAGAGCTTTCGGGTGATCGAAGGAATGCACCCTTCACTCTGCATTGGCAACCTCCGGTACAACACACCAAACTCAATCCCTGCGACATACTGCTGCACAATCAGGCGTTGGGACTGCCCGTGAAACGCATCGTCAAGATCGCTTTCCGAGCGCACAATGCACACTCCACGACCACGCTCACCGCGCTCAGGTTTGATTACGACGGGAAACTGCCATCCCTGTTCCTCCATCACTGCCCGCAATCGATGGACCGTGAGTTCATGGGGTTCCAACACGGCAAAAGGTGCCACCGGTACGCCCGCATCTGCAAGCTGACGCAGAATCTCAATTTTTGACTCTCCCAGCCATCCCCCACATGGAACCATGGGATTGCTAAGAGACGGAAGCGTCAGGCTGCGGTATCGCACTGCTAATCCCATAATGTAAACGAAAACCGGCAAATACAGCAATTTGGAGGGCCAGAATTCCCATCGAATCACTCGCATCCACTTTCCATAGGCCAACCTTCGTCCCCGAAAGGTGAACAGGGGAATGCCTTGATGCAGGAGGGTCACCAGCGCGATCATCGCAGCCAGCATCATCCACCCCGTCCAGAACCCAAATTCATCGTACCAGTGCAGCATGCGTTCGCCCAGCCAGCTCGACAGACCGACTAACAGCGGAACCCACACGACAGCTGCACCGAGCAATACTGCCGACACGCGCCACCAGGGAGACTTGAGGATGCCCGCTGCCAGAAACACGGGCACCCGGGTGCCCGGCAGGAAGCGGCTTGCGATCAATACCCAAATGCCATTGCGCAAAAACCACCGCTCACTCGCGAGCAGGGTCTCCCTCGAGAGCATCCAACAAAAGGGTCGATGAATCAGGACTTTCTCCCCCAAAAACCGTCCCAATGCGTAAAGGGCGATGTCGCCGAAAAAAATCCCCAATACGCATCCAGCCACCGCAGGCAGAAAGGCCAGTGCTCCGTGGGAGACCAGCAACCCCGCACCCACACAGGCCAGGTCTTCGCTCATCAGGGTCGAGAGTGCGATCAAAACCACGGCTACCCACAGCGCCCGCCCCTGCCACAGTTCATGTCGCGCCGCCCACGTGTTTCGAATCTCTGCTCGCTCGTTTGGCGTGAGTCTGAGAACTTGGTGGGGTTCGGTTAGTTCCACCCGTGCAGTGAGATCCGGAACGATCCGTTCCTCATCGGCAGCGCGCATCAGACGGGAGTGAGGAATCCAGCGGTGAAGCACGCGACTCTGCTCCAGCTCCTGCCCCTGTGACACCGACAGGGAAACGGGCATCTGCAGGTCGAGCGTGTCGAGCAAGGATGGAACCGAACCACTGGCAACAATGGCTGCCGCCAATTTGGTCTCCACCAGTGATGGCGCCAGCGCCCACGCAAACGGAACCCCATGCCGCAGCATCCAGGCTATCCCACCCTGCAGACTTCGAAGACTGCGATCCAACAGGGGATGCCCAAGTGTTTCAAATGCAGGCAGCCCTTTTGCATCAATGAGAACCAAATGCGAACACCACTCTGGATGTTCATTGGCAAATGCGAGTGCGGTCATGCAGGCATAGGATTCTGCAACAATGACGACAGGGGCTTGACTGCTTGTGAAATCCATCTCTGGCACCTTCAGCCCTCCAGTCATGCCCTCAAAGGTGCGTACAATCGCGTGGAAACGGGTTGCATCTTTCACCCAAACCCTGCCGTCATCACTAAACCACACTGCGGCCTCAAACTGGCTCAGAAAACGCACCATGCTTTCGCTTGCCGGAGGTGAATCCTGCGTGTCACCAACGTGCAGATCATGCAGGCGGGCAGAGAGTGCCAGCAGCAGGAAGTAGATGAGTCCCGACACCAGCATCCACCAACGTTTTCGAGTCTGCATCATGTCGATCATTGGGTGGATTCCCGTTGCAAGCTCAGGCATAGGGGAGCTGAAAATTCGGGACCCTCTCCCATGGGTTCGCTGTAGGCAAAACGAACGTGTTGTGCGTCCACATCCACGCGCGAATGACTCACGGTGCGCGCATCCTCACGCACCATGTTGACCGATTCCGCACCCTGCCCCGGGATTCGGTTGCGGTGGAAATACTCCAGTTCACAAAGGCGTTGCTGCCTCTCGGTTGCTCTCACTTGTGCTGCAAAACTGGCCCGGCGCGCGCCAACAATTCGATCATTTTCGAAGGATGAACTGCTAACGGCCGCATCACACCTCCACGAATGCTCATGCAGCTGCACTTCGGACCCATCCCAAAACAAGCTGTGCACTCCCTGAATCGGATCAAATTGAAAGAGATGAAACGCAGGATAGCGCTTGAGATCAAGTTCCTGAATTCGCATCTGAGTTTCGCTCCAGCCCGAGCTGTCGCGAAGCGTCATCACCAACCAGCCACGGCTTTCAAATTCACCTGAGCAAGCATCCGCTGAACCTACATCAAACCGATTCAGCAGGCAGGTGGTGACTCCCGCCGCATTAACCACCATCCAGGTTCCCCCTCTGGCACCGTCTCGCGCATGGATGCAGCGCCGCTCATTCCCAGCTCCCGTGATTTGAATGGGCTCAGCGGGAGCACGTTCCCGGCGTTCGTCACGGTTGAACAATACCGTGTACTGATCGAGTGCGAATTCCCAGGTCAAGGTGCACATGTTCAAGCATCCCCAATATTTCAAGCACCCGTATTGCGAGCAGCCCGATAGTGCAAGGTGGATGGTGCCACCCCAAAAACCTCTGGAACTGTCACTCCCATGGCTTCACAATGCATCGCAATGATCGCAAAATGGTGCACGGTGTGACTGACAAGGAACTGCCATTCTCTGCCAACACTGGATAAACAGGAATCCGGCTGTTGGCTGTCTGCATTCATTCCCGTCTGCATGCAAACCCGCAAGGGCTGTTCCATTGAGGGGGTCTTCAGATTGCGCAAGCGACTCAGGATCAAATCGATACAGTCTGCCGCATGTTGGACGGATTGTTCCTGCTCTGGGGAACGATTGCGGTGATCGTAGTCCACCATGTCCCGCTCATTTTCCAGACAATCCAGTAAACATTCGTAATGATCCGAAACATGACGCAAGTGTGCTCCGATGCCCGATTTGCCACCGGGAACCTGCACCTGCGAAAATCGCTCATCATCCAATGCAGCAAGCAGTGTTTTAGCAGATTCCAAAAAAGTGATATTGGCTTCAATCAAGGCAGGAGGCATGGGGTGAAACGCTGGAAAGGGTGTGGTTACAGATCGCGTTCGGGATCGCGAAGCGATTGCCTGAAATTAGAGTTCCTCTGCGCATTGTCCAATTCAATTTCGAAAGCACCCCACTCACACGGCAAAAAGCCGCCATGCAACGTCTGGCAGCAGCTCCTATGAAGGCGTTGACGCCGGAGTGACAGGTTCGTTCTCAGAACCAGTCGTCTTGCCGCTTGGATCGATCATTTGCGGTCTGCGGTGGGTCAGAATCGCCACCACGCAGGACGCGACAATAAAGGTGCTGACGAGATAGAAGACTGCATTCGGGGCTTCGCCAAACACCCAAAATGCCAGCACACCCGCAAACAGAAACTGACTCACATTCATCACACCGACAATTTGCCCGCGGAGGTGACGCATCGCATTATTGATCAGTGTATGACCCATCGCACCCGGGATCAGTGCCAACAACAAAGCCATCAGGTAATCGCGAGGACCATTGTCCAGAAGCTGCTCAAATCGAAGAAGGCTGACCGCGAGGCACATGGCTGATGCACTCACATAGACTGGAACAATGTAAACAAAGACGGAATGTGCGCTGCGGTTCTTGCGCCCAAGCGACAGATAGGCAGCAAAGAGCAACATCGATGCAAAACAGATGAGATCTCCCATCATGTGCTCCCGGGAGAAGTGGTAGTCATTCATCGCCAGTATCGCGATGCCCGCCATCGAAACCAGGGTCGCGACCACCTCCACTCGGTTCACCCGCTCGCGGTGCGTCAGCCACAGCAAAAACGGTAGTGCGATGGGTACCATGTTGACAATCAGGGTTCCATGAGCCGCCAGCGTCAACCGCACACCCTCGTTCCAGGTGATGAAATGCGCCGCGAGAAAAAAGCCTGCCGGAAGGGAGGAAAGCCAGATTCGCCGAAACTGAATATTGCCTGCCCGACGACAGTCCCGAATAAACCAGGGAGCCAGCAACAAGGATGCCATGAGCAGTCGAAGACCCGCGAGGTAGGCAGGATCCATCGTCGTGGATTTGATGAAAATCACCGATGACGAACAGGCAACAATGCCAAGAAAAAGTCCGACCCAAACCATTGGAAAATGCAGCGCATTATTTGCGCATCCATCGACGAATCAACAGGAAAGTCAGTACGCAGCCCGCAAAGATCTGCGCCGAAAGCAGGATTGCGCTGCCACTGATCCCCTCGATCCACAGCAGGCGATCAAGGGTGTCCCCAAACTCATCTTCGAGAATCGACCTCCCCCATTTCTCGGCGGTTTCGGGATCCAGTTCAAACAGTCCATGCACAGCCTCCACAAACTCTATCGTCTGCATCGGCTCGTAACCAAGCCAGCCGATTTCGCTCAGATCCGGTGCAAATACCCGCAGTTCTGGAATGGTGGACACGGGACGCTGCTGCAAAGGTTCGCCATCCGGAAATATCTCGCCTGCACTCGATGATCCCTCGAGTTGCGGTGCTTCAAACCACAACAACACCAGAAAATCCTGCGCGTAATGGACAAATTCGGGACTGCGAAAATGTCGCTCCCATTCCCGACAGGAAGAACAGTCCTCTGCACTCGAAATCACGACGAGCAATGGACGCTGCTCTTGAACGGCCACTTCGCTTGCCTGCTTCCAATCGCTGTACCAAGACAGTCCGGTATCCGACTGTCTTGCCTCAGGGGCAGAAGTTGCGCCGCCCGATGACTCAGCACCATGGTTTGTTTCGGACAAATTGCGCTGCCAGGAGCTTTCTCCAGATTGCCGGATGATCTGGTCAGCACTGCCATAAAAGCCTTCACTCAATCGCACCACCCGTCCATCCCTCACATGCACGCCACCCTGTGGATAGCTGTAGATCGTGGTCGTTCCCCGCAGGATTTCTGCTGTCGGCTCCCCCAGCTCCAAGCGCATTTTGCTGACGCTGTCACCCGGTTCCAGTCTGGCATAGCTGACACTTGCAGCACACAGAAATAGACTCAGAAACAGAAAAAAGACAGGTTTCATGATGCGTGGGGACGAGATCAGACGTTCAGTCCAGCTATACCTGAAATTTTCAATCTTTCGAGTCGAAATCCCCCGGAAATTGCGAAGACTGCGAGCATGATGCTCGGACTCGACCTGATGGATTGTGCAATTGGCATACTCGCGGCATTGCTGGTGGGACTGGGGAAAGGTGGACTTCCGGGTGCCGGAAACCTTTCTGTCATTCTCATGGCCATGATCTTCCCAAGCCGGGAATCGGTTGGCATTCTCTTGCCCATCCTCATCTGTGCCGATGTGGTGGCCGTAGCGGTCTATCATTCCCACACCCAGTGGACACACCTGTGGCGACTGCTTCCCTGGACCCTGCTCGGGGTGGTGGCAGGGGCTTTTGTTTTTCAAAACATGGACGACGCACTGCTGACACGCGTGATCGGTGCCATTTTGCTGCTCATGGTCGCACTGACACCCCTGCGCAAGTATTTCCAGCAACACCCGGATGAACTTCCCGGACAACGCCTGACCTTCAAGCAGCAGGCCTTCGTCGGATCGACAGGTGTGCTCGGAGGCGTCGCCACCATGGTGGCCAACGCAGCAGGCCCGGTCATCGGTATCTATCTGATGATGTCACGCCTTCCCAAATTTGCCTTCATCGGCACGGCAGCCTGGTTTTTCTTCATCATCAACCTGTGCAAGATGCCCATCCAGGTCGGCATTGGCAACATCACATGGGCGTCACTGAAGTTGAGTGCCGGATTTGGCGTTTTTGCCGTAGTCGCAGCCATGATCGCACCTCGCCTCATGAAGTGGGTGCCCCAGCACATTTTCAGCTTTCTGGTGTGGCTTTTCATTGTTGTCGCAGGGGTGAAAATGCTGTTGTTTTGAAGCCGAAACCTCCATCCCTCCAAGCTCTCGCAATAACGCCTCCACATGTTCTCCCATCTGCGCATCCGCCTGCGATCCCTCTTCGCGGCAATCTCCAATCCTGTCGCCCACGACCGCAGAAGCATGGGACAACTCGGCGAACAGCTGGCCGCCCAATTCCTGAAACGCCACGCCAGATTCAAGGTGCTGGCAAGCAACTGGAGCAACGGTCAGCAGGAGATTGATCTGGTCTGTCGGGAGGGGAACGTTCTGGTTTTTGTGGAGGTCCGTGCCCGACAGGATGGAGCACGGGTACCCGGCTTTGCATCGCTAACCCGCAAGAAACGACGCAACCTGCGCAAGGCAGCCTACGCCTACCTGCGAACCCTGCGACCCCGACCCCGCACCTACCGTTACGATGCCGTTGAGTTGCGCATGCAGGGGACAGATGCGACTGAGATTCATCACTTTCGCAACATCGATGTATTCTGAATCCACCTGTTCAAGCGTGTAGAATCCAGATTCAGCCCGGCTGTTGCTCCAACAGAAAATCCGCAATGGCTTCGATTTCAGATTCACTGAGCAGTGCCGTCATCGGAAGCATGCCCTTCTCCAGCAACCCCTCCCTTAGAATTTGCAGAATCGACTCCCGTGTGAAGGGTCGCTCCGACTGCCCGTCAAACAAATCACTGCCGGTCAGGCCCGCCACCCGCGGCTCACCCGGCATACCGTGACAGGAAGCACAGTGCAATTGGTAGGTTTTCCGCACCATGGGATTCGCACTGGACACCTCCGTGAACTCCTGCGATGCCGGAGGCAACTCCGGCACAGTGCCACCCGCAACAGTCATAGCTGGTGCCGTTCGCACCAGTGCACTCTGCTCTGGATTCAGCCAGCGCACCGACGTCACGACCAAGGTAAAAACAAGGATGCTCCCCCATATTCCTATGAGACTCTGGATCTGCTGATTCGAGGAAACCTGCGATGACCGGCTGTGCATGGACGCGATGAAAACAGTTGATGATCCCAGCTATGCAGGCACCCAGCCCTCCTGTCAGCAACAACCGGACGAAGCGTCAACCCAGTCTACCATGCGCAGGAAGCGCTCAGGAACGGACGCCGCCAGCCATCAGCGGTCCTGCATCAACCCTCGGCATGCGCCAAGGTTTTAACTGAGGCATCGCAGAAATTCCACTTTCGCAACGCTCAAACATTGCAAATGCATGGCTTTCCCCTTTCTTTGCGAAAGATATGGCTGAGAACCAACGACATCCGTTCCTGACAGGGCTTAGCAAACACCGCGGGGCTAACCCAACGATCCTCGTGATCTTCGGTGCCTCCGGAGACCTCACGCAGCGCAAGCTCATTCCTGCGCTCTACAACCTGGGAGTGGATAATCTGCTGCCCTCAGACTTCACCCTCATCGGATTTGGCCGCAAGGAGATTCCCAATCCGGAGTTCCGTCAGTTCGCGCGCGATGCCGTCGAAACCTTCTCGCGCCGGGGTCTCGACAAAGACATCTGGGAACGCATCGAACCCAATATCGAATACCTCGCTGGTTCCTACGACGATCTGAATGCCTTTCAACGCCTGCACGACCGCGTACACGAAATTGAGGCCGAACATGATCGCCAGTTCCAGCTGCTCTACTACATTTCAACACCACCGAGCGTGTTCGAACCCATTGTCACCAATCTGGGCGAAAGCAAGCTGTCCCGCCACGGGCACTCCTCTGGACTCAAACCCAAAATCGTAATCGAAAAACCGTTCGGCAAGGATCTTGAAACGGCACGGGAACTCAACCGAACCATCCTTCAACAGTTCGACGAAGATCAGGTCTACCGCATCGACCACTATCTGGGCAAAGAAACGGTGCAGGATCTGCTCGTACAGCGTTTTGCCAACGCCATTTTTGAACCCATCTGGAACCGCGAATACGTGAGCTGTGTGCAGATCACGGTAGCAGAGCAGCTCGGCGTCGGATCGCGCGCTGGCTACTACGACCAGAGCGGTGCCCTGCGCGACATGATTCAGAATCACACGATGCAGCTGCTCTCCCTCACGGCGATGGAACCACCCGTGTCGCTCGACCCCGAGTCCATCCGCGATGAGAAAGTGAAGGTGCTCAAGGCCATCCAGCCACTGGAGCTTCGCAAGGATGGGGGAGATGCCGTGCGCGCCCAGTATCGGGAAGGTCTGGTGGAGGGCAAGCGCGTCCCGGGATACCTCGACGAGCAGGACGTTCCCCAGCGCTCCACAACCGAAAGCTATGCCGCGCTTCGCCTGTTCATCAACAACTGGCGATGGAAGGGAGTCCCGTTCTACCTGCGCTCAGGCAAGCGCATGGCCCGGCGCATCAGTGAAATCGCCATCGAATTCAAACGCCCCCCCGGCATCCTGTTCAGTGAAGGCAACCGATTCGACCTGTCGCCCAATGTCATGGTGATTCGCGTGCAGCCCGACGAAGGAGTGACTCTGCTGCTCAACTCCAAAATCCCCGGTTTGGAAACGCGAACCCAGCCGGTGAAAATGCATTTCAACTACTCAACGACCTACGGCTCCAATACTCCGGAAGCCTACGAGCGCCTCATCCTTGATGCTCTCGTCGGAGACAGTACGCTCTTCATACGTGGTGATGAAACAGAGGAATCCTGGCGCATCATCACGCCGCTTCTTGACTATTGGAAAGAACATGGGCAACAGGGTCTCGAAACCTACTCGGCAGGCTCATGGGGACCGCTCGCCGCCGAACGCATGCTCTGGGATCTTCGTCACGAGTGGCGTCGCCCCAGCGTCTGATGCACAATGCGATCCGGGACTTACTTCTCCCCGACACAACCGATTGATCCATGGCTTCCATTTTAGACAATCTACCCGGCGTTCCCATGCCGATCTCCGAAATCTCCCGCCAACTGAGAGAAATGTGGCGTGGCGACGAGGATTCGAAGACCTCTGCTCCCTCAGAGTTTCGCGCCTCACAGCTCAATCTCATCCTTCACGTGGGTTGGGATACCAGTGAATCCGAGGCCCAGTCCCTCTTTGAGGCTGCGATCCAGTTTACGCAACGCCATCCTGGCCGCATTCTGTTTTTGGCCCCCTCTGAAGATGCCGGAGAGGCCGATGTGCTCAAGGGCAAACTGTTCACTCAGTGTTACATTGGTGAGAGTCACCGGGAAATGTGCTGCTGTGAGGCTGTACTGTTGGAATATGCATCGAGCGAACCTCGTTCGCTGTTCAACCAGGTATCGGTGTGGCTGGAAAGCGACCTCCCGATCTATCACTGGTTCCACCGCATGCCCGTAAAGGCCGTGAAGAACAAATACCTCGCATTTGTGAAAAACTCGAAGCGCATCCTGTACGACTCCGCCGTGGAGAGCGATGACTATCAGGAAATCCCAACCCCAGACCCCTGGCGCATCCGGGACCTTGCAGATGCACGCATGCTCCCGATCAAGCAATCCATCGGACAAGTCCTCAGTACGTTTGACCCCGCACTCATTGTGGATGGACTGCACACCATCGAAGTGCGCTCCCATAAAGCCCATCGTGCCAATGCTCACCAATTGCGCAACTGGCTCGAACGCTGTCTTGATCAAACACCCGCATTTCTCGGCACAAAACCCTCGGTCCCTTTCCGGTGCTGCGAATTGGAATGCGAGGATACCAGCCTTGAGGTCGAGTTTCTGTATGACAATGCGCAGCGGTTTCACTGGATACTCTGTGCATCGGGAAACGAGGCAACCTCAACCTCCGTCCTGGGTAATCGCAGCGGCACCCACCACGCCAGCTTTCGCCCGCTCGAACCTGTCAGCGTACTCGCAGAGGCGATCTTTTTCGGTCGCTGAGAACCAACGTCTGTTTCCAACCCGCAGTGGGGAACACTCATTGCACCTATATCGTCAGGCAGGAACCACCATCCCTGTTTTACAACGGGATCTCGATCACAATCGATCCATATGAGACATCCCTACGGGTTTCCGACCCGTTCGAAATCACATCCGCATGAATGTTTTCGAGCAGCGGACTTGAGAATACCAGTCCGACTCGCAAGGTGAAGCGATTTCGAATCTGATAGGAAGTCGTGATCCCCAAACTGACTATCCCTGGCTTTCGCTCAACCTTTCGATCATCACTGGTCAACATGCTTCCATCATAGATGACCGAGTATGCAATCCAATTTGCACCCAGCGACAGATCGAATTCGAGCGACTGACTCGATGCTCCCTCATCCAATGGAGCAAACCCTCCATCTGCAATGCCAACACCTGGTGGAGCGGGTTCGGGTGAGAATCCGACAGGTAAATTCCACCCCCAGCGCAAAGCGACACTTGTATCCAAGCCTGTCATCAAGTTCCCAAACTGTCCGCCCGATGCGACCAGCAAAGACCCCGACCAATCATTCTGCCTTACTCCCCAACGCCACAACTTTCGTTTGTATTGAATCGCCAGGTTCAACAGTAACTCCGTCTCCCGCTGAGTATCCCAACCTTCAGGGCTTTGTCCCAAACCCAGTTTCGAATGAACGAAATCCTGAATGCGTCCACCTGCAGACTCATCTCCAAGCACACCTGCCGTTAATTGCAGAGCGCGTTGTTCTTCTTCGTTGAAAAACTGCCAGATCTTCGAAAGCGTCAGCGTGCTCCCATAAGGTAACTCCCCCTCCTCCCAGGTCTCCGCCTGAAGATCCCCCGGCGTCACCAGCAACTGACCCACAGCATAGCCTTCCCTGATCCACCCACTTTTCCGACTCCCGGCAACCCATCTCAGCGGCCAGTTGAATGCATTTCCGGATCCGAAATTCTCGCCATCTGCTGCCCTCAAATCATCGAAAAACTGGATGCTCAACCCACTCGTAAAATTGGAGTCCTCCTTGAGGAAGGCATCATTTCCGATTTCAACCCTCCAAAATCCTCCTGCTTCACCAGCTTCTTGATGGACCTCAGCTTGCGCTGGAGTGACAACCCCGCCAGAGAGCATGACGAATACCAGCAACTCGGTACGCACGAGCATGCTCAGCATTCCCCGGATCGCTTGCACCCCAAAGCGTGCAAACCCAATGCCATTCTGAGTTTTCCGCAAAACGTGGGAAAAATGTATTCGACAAAAACGCATTCAAAATCGTGCGATGGCTATCATTCCATATTCGCTCCAGAACCGACCAGACAGGACGCAAGCAGAACAAGATCAGATCTCAAAAATCTCGCGAAACACCCGCTCGAGTTCTGATAGCAGGGAATCATTCATGATTTCCGGAACCATGCGGGAGCGAACCGCAAATCCATCAAAAATCACCCGGATAAGAAAGATTTTCGCCTCTATTTCCTTATCCGAAAGGGTGCGCCCTTGTTGCGCGTAACAGTGAGTCAAACACGACTTGAACAACGCTTCATCCTTGGAATCCCATTCCCGAATGATGGCGTCAATCGCGGGATTGCGGTTCGCCTCCGAGTTCAGCTCAATCTCAAGAATCGTATCCTTTTGGGGATCATGCTCATCCGTTCCCAGTGATTTGACGTGATTCACAACTGCCGCGATAATCGCATCAAAGTCCTTCAACCCAGACACAAAGATTTGCAACCGTTTCTGTTCCTCAATGGCGATGGCTTCAGTAATGGCATCCTTATTCTTGAAATAGCGGTAGGCCAAGCCCTGACTCACCCCGGCATACTCGGCAATCAGGCTCATGGTTGCCGCATGAAAGCCGCGCTCCCGAAAGGCCCTCCTCGCAGCATTCAGGATGTTTTGTCGCTGCATCTGCATCCGCTCTGCCAACTTTGTCATTTTGCTAATGTATTTGTTTATACGGGATTGACGCAATGCTCAGTGTGCTACAAAGAACCGCAGGCATCCAAAGTCAATTTCTTCTCCTCTGCCTGCAGTTCTCATCGTTCTCTCAGAATATACCTGCCACCTCCGCATTTATGTCCTCTGCAGTAAACCCGCCTCCCAGGCTGCGATAGAGCGACACATTGCTGCGCTCCACCTGTCGAACAGACGCAAGCAGTGATTGTTTGCCGTCAACATAGGCACGCCTTGCTTCCAATAACTGGTAATAGTCCATCGATCCCGCATCGAATCGAACCTGCGATATCCGCAAGACCTCTTCAAGTGCCTGCAATCGATTGCGGTTTGCCTGCAACACCTGCTCGCTTTCTGCCCGCTGTGTCAAGGCATCGGAAACCTCCCGAAATCCCTGTTGAATCGAACGTTCATACTGGGCTACCGCCATTTCACGCGACGCCTCGGAAGCGTCCCGGTTGGCAATCAGGCGCCCACCCTGGAAAAGTGGAATCCGGATGCGCGGCACAAAGCTCCAGACATCCGTTCCACTGGAGAACAGATCCGTGAGGTCACCACTGGCACTTCCGACTGCCCCCGTCAGAACAATGGAGGGAAAAAACGCCAGTCGGGCTGCTTCCAAATTCGCCTCAGCAGCGACCAGCGTCCATTCTGCGGCCCGGATATCGGGTCGCCGCAGTAACAATTCGGAGGGAAGACCTTCGGGAATCTGAAACGCACGTGTCACAGCCAGATCCAGCGTCATCCCCAACCCAGCAAGGTCGAGCGGTTGCCCGACAAGCAGAGTCAAGGCATTGAGCGAAGTGTTCATCGATGCCTTGTAATTCGCCACGCTGGCCGCAGCTTGCTCCATGACAGCGCGCGTCTGGCTGATTTCGAGTGACGATGCTGTTCCAAACCGGATTCGTTCCTGCAGAATACCCATTTGTTCTTGATAGTTCTTCAGAGTCTCCTCTGCCAATGCCAGTGCTTCCGCATTATAGACGTAGTCAAGGTAGGCATCCGCCACTTCCGCCAGCAATGTCAGCCGAACCGTATGCTGTGCTTCTTCGGTTGCGAGATACTGGTGCAGTGCCTCCCGGCTCAGTTGTTTGACACGTCCGAACAGGTCAATCTCGAACTGTGCAAGACCCACCTCTACACGGTACGATTCCACGGATTCACCACCACCTCCACCGGATCGCGTCAATGATCCATCCACAGCGAAAAACGGATATTGATCCGCACGCTGGATGCGGTACATCGCCCGCGCTCGCTCCACATTGAGAATGGAAACCCGCAGATCCCGATTATTGGCCAACGCCATCTCCATGAGGTCTTTCAGTCCCGCGTGCTGGTAAAACGCTTCCCAATTGACCACGTTTTCCCAATCTGTGCCACCGTGCATGGAGGTTCCCTGAGGAACTTGCCACTGCGTTGAGACAACTGGAGTGGTCGATTCCACTGATTTCGGCGGCAGCGTAGCGCAACCACTTAGTAAAATGATCGTTGCTCCCAACGATGCCCATTGAATAAAGGCCTTATGCATGAGTTCCTTGTGGTTTTCTCCGTATGAAGAGACGTTCAATCACATAAAAGAATAGGGGCACGAGAAAGATACCCAGTGTCGTGCCCACAATCATCCCACCAAGCACTCCAAATCCAATGGCGTTCTGCGCACCCGACCCAGCACCATCGGCCATCGCAAGCGGGACAACCCCAAATCCAAATGCGAGCGAGGTCATCAGGATGGGTCGCAAACGATCCCGCACTGCTGCCAGAGTGGCCTCCCGCAATCGCATGCCCTGTTTGAGATTGAGCGTTGCAAATTCAACGATCAAAATCGCATTTTTGCTGGTGAGGCCCACTGTCGTGAGCATGGCAACCTGAAAATAGATGTCCCGCTCCAGGCCTGACAGAACCGCTGCCAGCAGAGACCCCAACACTCCCAGCGGAGCCGCCATGATCACGGCGGTAGGGATGCTCCAACTCTCGTAAAGCGCTGCCAGTGCAAGGAATACAATCACCAGCGACAGCAAATACAGCCCCGCCGTTTGATTCCCAGCCTGACGCTCTTGATAGGAAGTCGTCGTCCACTCAATTCCAAAACCCTGTGGAAGCATTTTCGCAAGGTTTTCGATCTCATCCATCGCTTGTCCCGAACTCACTCCGGGTGCGCCCTGGCCCTGAATGTTGACCGCTGCAACACCGTTGTAGCGCTCCAGCCGCGGAGACCCGTAAGTCCAATGGGTCTGTGCAAACGCGGCAAAAGGCACCATTTCCCCAGCCGCATTTTTGACACTCCATTCGAGAAAATCCTCTTCCTGCATTCGGAAGGGAGCAGCTGACTGCAGGATCACTTTCTTCACGCGCCCATTGTCGATGAAATCATCGATGTAACGGCCGCCCCATGCGACCCCAAGCGTGTTGTTGACTTCCGCCACGTTGAGTTGATGAGCCACCGCCTTCCGCGTGTCGACCTCCAGCTGCAGTTGCGGTGCATCCTCCATACCGTTGGGTCGCACATTGGCCAGAAGCGGATTTTGCGAAGCCATGTACAGAAGCTGGTTCCTTGCATCCATCAGTGCCCGATGCCCTAGCCCTGCATTGTCCTTGAGGTAGAAGTCAAAGCCTGTCGAATTGCCCAGCTCCATGATGGGTGGAGGTGCAAAAGCAAAGACCATGGCTTCCTTGATTCCCATGAACGCAGCACTAGCCCTTCCCACAATTGCAGAAACGTGTTTTTCAGGTTCTTTGCGTTCAGACCAATCTTTCAGATCCACAAACGCCATGCCGCTATTCTGACCTGATCCCGCAAAACTAAATCCCTGCGCAAGGAAGATATTTCGAATCACATCACTCTCATGATTCATGAGGTAGTGCTCCATTTTTTTCACCACCTCCGTGGTATTCTCTTCCGTCGAACCAGTTGGCCCCATGATCATTGCAAAAAAGCTTCCTTGGTCTTCGTCGGGCAGAAAGCCTGTCGGAACGCGGAGGAAGGCAAAGACCATCAATCCAACGATGACTGCATACGCCATCATTCCCCGGATACGACGGGAGGTTATGGCATCAACCACCCGCTGGTAACGGGAGTTTGCTGCATCAAAACTACGGTTGAACCAGCCAAAGAATCCCTTCTCACGAATATGGTGTCCTTTCTCAATCTGCTTGAGCATCGTCGCGCACAGAGCAGGCGTAAACACGATGGCCACGATGACCGAAAGCGTCATTGATGAAACAATGGTGATCGAAAATTGACGATAAATCACTCCTGGTGCTCCCGCCATGAAGGCCATCGGCAAAAAGACAGCAGAGATCACAACACCGATTCCGATCAAGGCACCCGTTATTTGATCCATTGATTTTCGCGCTGCTTCTTTGGGGGTCAGACCCTCCTCAGACATGAGGCGTTCCACGTTTTCCACCACGACAATCGCGTCATCCACCAAAAGACCGATCGCCAGCACCATGGCAAACATCGTAAGCATGTTGATCGAAAACCCAAATGCCGCCAACACCCCGAAGGTTCCCAGCAACACCACCGGAATCGCAAGGGTTGGAATCAGGGTGGCCCGCCAGTTTTGGAGGAACAGAAACATCACCAGAAACACCAATAGGATCGCTTCGAGCAATGTCTTCACCACTCCTTTGATCGCCACCTTGACAAAGGGAGTGGTATCAAAGGTTTTGGAAACCTGCAGCCCAGATGGAAGGTATTGCTGCTCTTGCTTCATGAATGCTTCCACCTTCTTTGCCGTATTCAGCGCATTTGCCCCTGTTGCGAGAGAAATCGCCACACCCGTCGCTGCCTTGCCGTTGTAGCGGCTTCTCATGGCATGACTTTCTTTTCCCAGCTCCACCTCTGCAATGTCACCCAGTGTCAGGCTCGAACCATCTGCCAGACTCGAAACAATGATTTCGCGGAACTGATCTGCTGTCTGAAGACGGCCACGGGTGTTTACCGTGAAGTTGATCTGTTGTCCCTCGACCAGCGGACTGCCTCCCAACGCCCCAATCGCTACCTGCTGATTCTGCGACTGAATCGCTGCCATAACCTCACTCACCGATAACTTGTAGGCTTCGAGCAACTTGGGGTTTAGCCATATCCTCATGGCATATTGCGAGTTGAATACCTGAACCGAACCCACTCCTTCGATGCGCCCGATAGCCTCTTTGAGATTCGAGGAAACATAGTCCCCAATCTCACCATCACTCATGCTCCCATCCTCGGAGTAGAATGCGATCACCATCAGAAAGCTATCATTGCCCTTATTCACGGTGACTCCTTGCTGCTGCACACTCAAAGGCAGCAGTGGCATCGCCGCCTGCAGTTTGTTTTGCACCTGCACCTGGGCAATGTCCGCATCGGTGCCAGTTTCAAAGGTGAGTGTGATTTGGGCTGATCCATTGGAGGAGCTGTTCGAAGACAAATAAATCAGCCCATCCAGTCCCGTAAGATTTTGCTCGATGATCTGCGTTACCGAGTTCTCGATCACACTGGCAGAAGCGCCCGGATAAGCTGCCTGAATCGTCACCGACGGCGGTGCGATTTGCGGATACTGTGAAATGGGAAGGGTGACCATGGACAGTCCCCCTGCGATCATGATGATCAGTGCAATGACCCACGCAAAAATGGGCCTGTCGATAAAAAACCGTGCCATACTCGCTCCTTATTGCGGGTTCGAATTCGATGAAGATTCAACAGCTGGAGCACCTGGACGAACCCACTGCATCCCACCGACAATCACCCGAGTCCCTGCTTCGAGTCCACTGCCAACGATCCAGTCATTGTCGTGGCTTCCTTCCAGTGTTACTTCACGGCTTTCAACCTTGCCATCATCATTCAGGATGAGCACTGAGGTGGTGCCCGCTTCACTTCGCTGCACAGCTTTCTGCGGCACCAGGATCGCATTTTCTTTGACCGCAAGATTTACCCGTGCCTGCAAAAACATACCCGGTAGAAGAATGTGGTCAGGGTTCTCCACTCTCACCCGTAGCAATGAGCTTCCTGTTACCGGATCAACTGTCGTTTCCGAATACAGAACTTCGCCCGGCTGCCTGAGCGAACGCCCATCTTCCAAAGTCAGCTTCACTGGGTGCCGAATCGCCTGTTCAAGGGTTCCTTCACGAATCCGTGCCTGCAGTGTAGTCCACTCACGACTGGCCATCCTCAAGTTCACATAAACGGGATCGAGCTGCCTCACCACTGCAAGCGCTGTACCCTGACCTGCCATCACAAGTGCCCCGCGAGTGACATCGGACTTTCCAATAATGCCTGCGATAGGAGACTCGATCCGTGTGTATCCCAGGTTCACTTCACTGGCAGCGGCAGCAGCCTCCGCAACCTGCACTTCAGCCTCGGCACTGAGAAAAGCAGCCTCCGCATCATCGAAGGCCTGTTGACTGATCGCAGTGGCCTCTACCAGAGCCGAAGCCCGTTCGTAAGTTTTGTAGGCGAGTTTTGCAGACACCTGCGCACGGTTAAGCGTTGCAAGGTTTCGCTGGTGCTCGGCCTCAAACATGGCGTCATCCAGGACGTAGAGCTGCTGTCCCTCCGTCACTGCCGAACCTTCCTCAAAGAGCACCTCGCGAATGATTCCACTGACTTGGGGGCGAACCTCTGCTTCCGATACCAAATCCACCCGCCCCACAAGGTCGCGGGTCAGCACTATCGATTCGGGTTGAACCCGTACGGTAGACACTTCTGGAGGAGGGAGTTCATGCGTTGTTTCCGAATGCTTGCTACAGCCCATCAGGCTCAGAACAATCAGGATCGCCAGGAAATTTGATTTCATCTTCATTACTTTGAATTGTTGATCCACCGAAAATGACGGAGCAAAATGATCCGTCAATAAAAATGGATGAATGTTTATTCATTATTACGAAATTCAAAAATCCTCTTCCTGTAGTCGTAGGGACCATTTGCGATCAACGGTGTGATTGACAGGTCGTTCAGGATTTGCGCTTCCTGCGCTTGGGACGCCGGTCTTCGTAGAGTCCCTGCTCCTGCACAAGCGTTTCCAACGAGTCAAAAAGGGCTTCGGGTTCGGCGTCGGTCTTTTTCATGATCTCAACCGTTCGACGATAGGCCTTTCGACCTACACGCAGCTCATCGACGGGTTTTTGGATAAACGTTTCGATTTCCTCGAGCACGCTGCGCTCTTCTTCTGAACAGAAACTGATCGCTACTCCCTTGCTCGTGCCGCGACCGGTGCGTCCGACGCGATGCACGTAGTTGGCCGTCTTCACAGGCAGGTCGTAATTGATCACAAACTCCACGTCGGGCACATCAATACCGCGCGCACTCACGTCGGTTGCGACCAACACGCGATGCTGACCCTCGCGAAACGCATCCAGCACCGAAGAGCGCTCTGCCTGCTCCATTTCTCCATGCAACAGAACACAATCGAGTCCCACCCGCGCCATTGCCTTGACCACGCGTTCCGCACGTACCCGCGTGCGCACAAAGACGATCACTTTGCTCTCCGCATGGTCGTTCAGAAACTCCTCGAGGAAAAAACGTTTGTCATCATGCTTCACAAACATGACAAAATGCTCGACGTTCTTGGCCACCGGGTCCTTTGGCGAGAGCTGGATGCGGATCGCGTTTCCCCGCACCAGCGCATAGGCCGTTTTTTTGATGTGCTTGTCAATGGTCGCCGACATGAAGACCGTCTGATGTCGGGTCGGCAGCATCTTTTTCACATACCGAATATCATCGATAAATCCGAGATCGAGCATGTGATCGGCCTCATCGAGAACCAGCATCTCCACAGTGGAAACATCAAGGTGCTGCTGGTGAATCAGATCAAACATGCGACCGGGTGTGGCGATCAGCACATCAATGCCCTTTTGCAATCGCAGAATCTGCGGGTCCTGCTCCTCTCCCCCATGCAGGGAATACACCGACACACGGCTGTGGGCTGCCAGACGCTCAAACACTCCTGCAATTTGTTTGGCCAGCTCACGGGTGGGCACGAGGACCAGGCATCCGATGCCCTCCACCCGTTTGCTCACCTTGCCGGTGTGAATGCGTTCGATGATGGGAATCGCAAACGCCGCCGTCTTTCCCGTTCCCGTTTGCGCGATTGCGAGCACATCCTCGCCCCTCAAAATCGGTGTGATGCTCTTGAACTGAATGTCTGTCGGACGGTGAAACCCGTGGTTTGCCAGGTTTCGCTTAAGCGGTTCGCACAGGGCATATTTTTCAAATTTCATACCAGGGGTTCTCCTTCAGACCCATTCATTCCAGGCGATGCATTGCCCGCTTTCATGCGCTTGGAAACTTCACGCTTTGTCTCAAAAAAGGCCTGCACCAATGTGCGGCACTCCTGCTCCATCACACCAGTTGTTACCTCCATGTGGTGCCAGGCATCCTGCAGGGCATTCACATCCATTGCTCCGCCCAGGCAGCCCATGCGAGGGTCGGAAAACGCATAAACCACACGGGACACACGGGACAGCAAAGCCGCACCCGCGCACATTGGGCAGGGTTCCTTGGTGACGTAGAGCGTTGCTCCAACCAAACGCCAATCGCCGGTCGCACGCGAGGCCTGGGTGATCGCAAGCACCTCGGCGTGCGCCGTCGCATCACAACTCCCGATCACCTGATTGTGCGCACTCGCGATGATTTCACCGCCCAGTTCGATCACCGCGCCGACGGGCACCTCGTCCTCCCTCCAGGCTTCAATCGCCTGATTATAGGCCAGTGCCATGTAAAACGCATCATCCCTATGAAGCTGGGATGGATGAATCTTGGGAAAAGGACACGGCTGTTTCTGCATGCCATCCGCATTCCCATACTTTTGATCAAAAGGCAACTGATCAATCACGGCGGTCTCGTCTCAGACTCCAGTTTTCACGGTTACATTTTGCCTGCTGGTCGACGCTCACACTGGGGACTCGCGAAACTTATCGGAACTACGAGGGAATTCAGATTCAGTATGGCTCGCTTGAGTCGTTCTCTTCGCGGAAGGCTGCATGCATGGATTCAAGCTCCCGAAGTCGGGGCAGATCGCTTCGGGTCAGCCCGAGTTGAATCACAAGATACATGAGCGGGATCGGGATCAAGGTCGTGAGATACCACCCCAGACTGAAGTTCTGCTGAACTGCAATAAAGTTCACCGTCGCAAATGCAAAGTAGGGCAACCCCACCCAGTAAATCATCGATTTTGAGAAGCGCACATGATCGCGTTGACGGTGAACGGCCCGAGCCAAATGCCCGGCAAGATTCTGCTCGAAGCGAAATTCAATCCCCTGCTGAATCTGCCTGCGGCGTAATACATAGAAGGCGAGACCGAAAAAAATCCCCGCTCCGAACAGCTTGTGATATCCATTCCCGGTCACGAGAGGCACGGCCAGCAGAAACAGCCCCGTGAAGAGATATATGCCCAGGGTGGTCCAGTCACGACAGTTGATTCGATGCTGAGTTTCTGCACAGCGTTTCTCAATATGCTGATTGAAGGATTGTTCGTCGAAGGTGAAAAATCCTTCTGCGTGTTGTTCGTTCCACATTTGTTTGATTTGCTTATAGTTCATGGGTGGTTTCCTGAGATAAAGTTTGCGTGAGCGCTTTTTTGATGCGACAGATGCGCACACCGACGTTGCTTTCTGAGAGACCAACGATTTCTGCGATTTCCCGATACCGAAATCCGTCGAGTAGGAGCAGTGCGAGCGAACGATCAGGCTCCTGAAGCCGCGCGATCTGCTCATAGAGCCAGTCAAGCCGCTCGCTGTGAAACGAGCTTCCTTCATTCAAAAACGGTTGTGCTTGCTCGAGCTGCTCACGCGTTTCTCGCCTCCGGCGCTCCTTGTGCGCCCAGGAGGATGCAGAATAAAAAGCGACCCGATAGATCCATGTGGTTTCGGCGCAACCGTTGCGAAAGTTTGGAATCGAATTCCAGAGTTGCACTGCAATTTCCTGAAAGAGATCTTCGTTGTCGTGTCGAGTGTTCGAATAGACACGCACGACTTTAAAGATGATTCCGCGATGCTCGCTCAGCCATTTGTTGAAGATTCGCTTTTGCTCACTAACTCTCATGATTCATAAGCACTAGTGGCAGAGCATGCCCCAATCCTTACAAAATGAATGGAATGGATCGGATGAAAGTCGCAAATCACCTGTGATCGTTATCGGATCACTGTCCAACTGGAGTAAAACCGGCCCTTTGTATGGCTTCCTCAACAATGCGCTTTCCGTCGTGCTTGATGATCGCTCCATGGGCGACCACGACGTGCTCAAAGTCCCAGGCCAACATTGCCTGCAGGGAATGGACAAAAGCGTTGCGGTCCTTCACTGCCCAGCGCACGGGGCGGTCGACTGCAGGCCATTGCTTCACACCCATGAGGTGCCGCATGCACCAGCGGGTCCATCCCGTAGCCTGAACCAGATTGAACAGCAAGTCGCAGACGATCAAGGTGCGGGAAGTGCGGTGAAAGCAGGCATATTCATTGAGCATGCGCATCCCTTCGAGGCGCAATACCTGGATTTCGCCCTTCGTTCTGCCTTCGATCTCCGCGATTGAACCTGTTCGGCTCCCCATCGCTGCCTTGGGAAAATGCTCTGGCACCAGGTAAGTGCTCGTGGGAAATGCACGTTGCCCCTCCCGACTGAAGGTATCATGCAGAATGGTTCCCTCCAGGAGGAATTCCACTCGCCCGAGTGAATGGATTTCGCGAACTTGCTCTTCATTAAAGGGAGCTGTGGAATGGATGACCAGCTGGTCCCCGGGTAACCGCATCACACAGACCCGACGACCCAACTGCATGCCCAGAAAGCGAAGCGGGAACGCAAGTGTCCAGACTTCATCACCCATTTTTTCCAATTGAGATCTCATGGGAGTAGGGATACCCAGAACGCTTCGAATCACAATAAGGCAGTGCAAGAACGCTGACCACAGTGAACACCACGACTGCAGGTATTGTGCAAGCCGACAATTTCATTGCCATTCCGGCCATTTTCCGTTCTAGTTGTTCTTTTATTCAACACGATGATGATTCAAAAAAGGACTTTTATATTTGGTTATGGCAGATGATGAAATTGAAGTGAGTGGCACAATTGTAGCGGTACTCCCGGGCACTATGTTCCGGGTAGAACTTGAAAATGGACACCGCGTCTTGGCCCACATTTCCGGAAAGCTCCGGAAAAATTTCATCAAGATCACCACTGGAGACATGGTGAAAATGATCATGAGTCCATACGATCTCGAAAAGGCGCGCATCACCTATCGCATCAAGAATGCAAATACCCATCGCAACGCACCCCGTCGCAGTTACGGACCGCGTCGACGCTGATTTTGTTTTGAATAATCCCGATTTTGGAATAAAGCTTCCTCTGGAACTTTTCCGACGGTTGCGTGCATCAACCGCTTGAAGCGAGCTGACCGTCAAATCGTTCATCACATCATCGAAGGAAAATCATGGCATTAGCAACGAACATCATCGAAACCATCGGGAACACCCCACTGATCAAGCTGGAGCGCATCTCCAGAGAGGTCGGTGCAGAAATTTTCGTCAAAGGCGAATTCTTCAATCCGATGGCAAGTGTTAAGGATCGCATTGGCCGCGCAATGATTGAAGCCGCCGAACGCGACGGAAAACTCAGCGCAGACAGCGTGGTCATCGAACCGACCTCTGGCAACACTGGCATCGCTCTCGCCTTTGTCTGCGCAGCCAAGGGCTACAAGTGCATTCTCACCATGCCTGAGTCCATGTCACTCGAACGCCGGGTGCTGCTGCGCATGCTCGGCGCAGAGATTGTACTGACTCCGGCCCCCAAAGGCATGTCCGGAGCGATCGCCAAGGCTCAACAGCTGGTCGAAAAATACGGCAGCAAGGCCTTCATGCCACAACAGTTTGAAAACCCGGCCAACCCTGAAGTACACCGCAAAACGACTGCTGAGGAAATCTGGAACGACATGGGTGGAAACATCGATGCATTCGTCTCAGGCGTCGGCACTGGTGGCACGATCACCGGGGTATCCGAGGTCATCAAGGCACGCAAGGCCCTGCACTCCGTTGCAGTTGAGCCAGATGCGAGTCCCGTGATTTCAGGCGGCAATCCCGGACCCCACAAGATTCAGGGCCTCGGAGCAGGGTTTATTCCAAAGAACCTGAACACCGACATCGTCGATGAAGTGATTCAGGTGAGCAATGAAAATGCCCTGGCTACGGCGCAAATGCTGGCAACCAAGGAAGGCTTGCTGGGCGGAATTTCCACAGGAGCCAATGTCTGGGCGTCGATTCAGCTCGCCTCACGTCCCGAAATGGCGGGCAAGCGCATCGTCACCGTTGGCTGCAGCTTCGGTGAGCGCTACCTGAGCACGGCTCTGGCAGAAAAGGCACTCGAAGAAGCCAAGGCCCTGCAGGCCGAAGCCATTTGAGTGATCTCACCGATAACATCCTGCTTTTCAAGAGGCGTCCGGGGAACAAATTCGGACGCTTTTTTATGGACGCGCTCGGTGCTTTCAATCGTCACCAGACTTGTTTCCCTGCCACTCATTTCCCATGATTGAACCATGTGTGCGACATCATCGCATTCCTCCAAATCTGAGAACTCGTCTTCAACCGCCCGCGACAAGGGGTGGATGGATTCCCTCTATGACCGCCTCGCCGAAGACGACGAAGGGCGGGTCTGCAAAGGTATCAGCGAGAAGGCCTGTCGTGAAACGCCGGGGAATTTTTTTAAATTCCTGGTTGCCAATGCATTCACGAGTGTCGGAGACAAACTGGCCAGTGCAAAGACCACGCTTCCCTGGTTGCTCAGCGCACTCGGCAGTCCTGCGTGGGTGACCAGTTTACTGGTGCCGATCCGGGAAGCGGGTGCCATGGTGCCTCAACTATGGATCGGCGCATGGGTGCGCCAGCGTGCGGTTCGAAAATCGCTCTGGACCCTGGGCAGCCTGCTACAAGGACTGGCACTCTTTGTCATGGCCTGGATTTCGGTCAGTCAGAGCGGCGCCGCAGCCGGAATTGGCATCCTGCTTTGCCTGATCGGGTTCAGTCTCGCACGCGCGCTGTCCTCAGTCGCCTACAAGGACGTACTTGGAAAAACGATCCCAAAAACCCGGCGGGGCCGACTTTCGGGCTGGATATCCGCACTGACCGGATTGGGATCGATGGTCGTGGGCGGGATGCTCGGATGGTTCGCCAAAGATGCCTCGATCAATAACTTGACCCTCTTGCTCAGTCTTTCGGGCGGGCTGTGGATCCTGGCTGCCTGGGTATTTCTTCAGATCGTGGAATTCCCGGGAGAGACTGACGGTGGCGAGGAGGGATGGTCGCACATGCTCGGACGCCTCTTGCTCCTTCGGGAGGATCGCGCTTTTCGCCGCTTCGTCGTCGCCCGGGCACTGGCGATGGGCAGCGCGTTGGCAGCACCGTTCTATGTGAGCATCGCGCGCGAGGATCTGGGTGATGCCAACCGCTATCTCGGACTCTTCCTCGCAGTCGAGGGACTTGCGGGCTTGCTGAGTGCTCCCCTTTGGGGCCGTTGGGCTGATCGCTCCAGTCGGCGCGTCTTCATCGTCGCGAATGCATTGGCTTCGGTGCTCACCCTGACCGTGGTCCTGGTGACGATCAGCAACCTGTCAGCGGCGGTTGCAATCTGGTTTTATCCGGCTGCGTTTTTTCTGCTGGGCCTTGCACACGCCGGAGTTCGCCTTGGCAGAAAAACCTATCTGGTCGACATGGCGGATGGAAATCAGCGGACCGACTATGTCGTTGTGAGCAATTCCGCGATGGGCATTTTGCTGCTTGCGGGAGGTCTCATCGGTGCGCTGCTCGCAAGTGTTTCGATTCTGCTTGCCTTGACGATCTTTGGCATCGCTGGACTTCTGGCCTCGTTTATCGCACTGCGCTGGAAGGAACTGAACCTTGACAACCCAACATCCTGATCATGACCGCTTTGAGAATAAGTGCTCGATTGACAAATAAGGGGAGGCATGGGAGGATGAAACCTGTTCTCCAACCTGTCGGACAACACCGCTTTGGGTGACTCGACGGGAGAGTTCAGCTCGAATGAAATCGGACCCCTGTTCCTGTGTTCCACTGCTATCCCGACTCAGGGAAGCAACCCGCCCCATGCACGACCGCCTGGAGCACAATCACCGTATGGCGCAACTGCTCTCACCGGACCTGACACTCGATCAGTATGGCGAGGTATTGCAACGCTTTCATGCGCTGATTGATCCATTCGAGAATCACCTGTGCAACTATGAATCCGATTGGGATCGGCTCGGATATCCGGCTCTGAATCGAACAAAAACCAGTCGTTTGCTTCGAGATCTCGATTGGCTTGGCATTCAGCCGCTTTCGACCGCTGAGATTCCGGATGATGCAGTGTTGGCCTGTCACTGCTTTCCTGCTCTGCTCGGGTCGCTCTATGTGATCGAAGGCTCGTCGATGGGAGGAAGGGTGATCACACGCCACCTTCAAAAACACCTGAACATTCAACCCGATTCAGGCGGAGCCTATTTCTTCGGAGACGGGCCGCAAACCCACCGGCATTGGCGTACATTTCAGAACATGCTCGAGAACTACAGTTCGTTGGATTATGATACCGATGCAACCGTCGCGGCAGCCTGCGATGCATTTTCCACCTTCGACAGAATGCTTCAATGAGCGAACACACTGTCAACCCATCTAACGAGATTCCCCTGACCGAATGTGACGGGGAACAAATCCATCGCATTGGAAGCATTCAGGCACACGGGTTACTGATCGCGGCAGAGGTGGAGTCCCTCCATGTTACCCATGTCAGTGCCAACGCTGAGAACTGGCTGCACCGACCGGTTTCAGCAATCCTCGGTTCCAGTCTGATGGATCTGTTGCCCGAACAGGCACAGCACTACCTCAAAAATCGCTCGAATCCCTCAAGTGGAAAGGAGTTTTATTTTGCCATGGAATGCGAGGACCTGCGCCTGGATGCATCTCTGTTTCAAACAGACATGCACTGGGTCCTCGAACTCGAACCCTGCCAACTTTCCATGGCTTCCGACCCGCTGCGCGCTCCTTCACTTCTGCGCGACTGGAGCCAACAACTGCAGAAGTGCCAAGACTGGGAATGCACTGCTGCCCTGGCTGTGAAAGAAATTCGCAACCTCACAGGCTACGACCGGGTCATGGTTTATCACTTCGAAGAAGACCAACACGGTCGGGTTGCAGCCGAGAGCAAGCGAGAGGACTGGGAATCCTACCTGAATCTGCACTATCCCGCCACCGACATTCCCCTTCCCGCACGCCGTCTTTTTGTAGAACATCCATTGCGCCAAATTCCTGATGTACATGCCTCTTCGATTCCCATTATCGGCACCAGTGGAAGCGCGCAAGGCTCCGAACTCGACTTGACCCGCTCAGCACTGCGCCAACCCTCCTCTCTTCATGTTGAATACCTGGGCAACATGGGAGTCGCGGCGACGCTCACCGCTTCCATTCTGTGTGAGAACCGTCTCTGCGGCCTCATTGCATGCCACCATGGCACTCCCATGCGATTGTCACGACGCCTGCAGGCCAAGGTGCTGTCCATGGCTCAACTGCTCGGCCACCGCTATTCATTTCTGCAATCCCGCGCGGCATTGCGCCACCACACGGCACGTACAAGCCTGGAGAACCTGATCCGCAATGCACCCTACCCTCCACAGAACTGGCTAGACAACCTGCAAGTTTCTTCATTTTCAGAATTGGTATCCCCTCACATCGAGTCGATCCTTCAGCTCACTCAATGCAGTGGCGTAGCTTTTCTTCTGGATCAATCCCTGATCACATTTGGTGATACACCGAATGCAGAAACCCTTCAGAAGTTACTGGATTATTTTGAGTCCGATACTTCGGAAGCATCCATTCACACCCATCAACTTACGCAGGATTTCCCCGATATCGCTATCGACATTGAAGCTCCAGCCGGGGTGTTGGTGCATTTCCACAACCGCGCAGAGCATCGTGCGGTAATCTGGATTCGCCCGGAAAAAGTCGAAGTCGTGAATTGGGCAGGTGATCCGCGCAAAACCATCGAAGCGGTAAGGGAAGGCAATCGAAGCATCGCTCCCCGTCAGTCGTTCAAGGTGTGGCAAGAGACAAACCGGGGAAAATCGGAACGTTGGGGTTATCTGGAAATCGAGTCAGCCCACGCACTCAGCCGAAGTCTATGGGCACGCTGGGATCACCTGCTCCGGATTCGTGCCGAAACAGAGTGGATCAAGGCTAAGGAGGCTGCCGAAAAGGCCAACCAGGCAAAATCTGAGTTCCTGGCTAACATGAGCCATGAGATTCGCACTCCGATGAATGGCATCATGGGGATGACTGGCTTACTACTCGAAACTTCACTCACGACCGAACAGCATGATTATGCACTGACCATAGAAAAGAGCGTCGATCATCTGCTCGTCATCATCAATGACATTCTGGATCTCTCAAAAATTGAGGCGGGCAAACTCGAAATCGAATGGATCGAATTGAACATCCGGGAGGAGGTGGAAAACGCCGTATCCCTACTTGCAGAGCGTGCAGTGGAAAAGGGATTGAATCTCTTTGTATCGGTCGATGCCACCATTCCCGAAAGCGTTAAGGGTGATCCTGTGCGGCTACGGCAAATCCTCACCAATCTGGTCGGAAATGCCGTTAAATTCACAGAGCAGGGAGAAGTGGTCGTCGCTGTGCAACCTATCCCAGGATCTCCCCAAGGTCGATGCGGCATTCGCTTTGAGGTTTCGGATACCGGTATTGGCATGTCCACCGATCAGGTTGAGCGGTTATTTCAAAAATTCGAGCAGGCCAGTGCAGAAATCAATCGTCGTTTTGGAGGAACTGGCCTCGGACTGGCCATATCCAAACAATTGACCGAACTGATGGGCGGCAGCATCGGGGTCAGCAGTACACCTGGTCGTGGATCTACCTTTCACTTCAGCATCGAATTTGAAGTGTTAAAGCCGCCACCACTGCCACTGCTGACACTGATCTCCCCATCCGAGGAACGGTACCGACACGTTCTGGTTGTCAGTGATTCCACGACCCAGCGGAGTCTGCTCAGCTCATTGCTACAGTCCTGGGGTTTTTGTGTTTCTTTTGCAACCGCTGCAGAAGAAGCCATGCAGCTACTTCAACATCCACCAACTGGAAAAGACCAAACCGGAGTGGTCTGCATCGACTTGGAATTGCCCGAAAAGGAAGGGTTCCGTTTGGTCGATCAGATGGAGTCCGCTTCGGAGCTGGATGAAATCAAGCGCATCTTGCTAACAGCTGTGGGAAATCATCCTAAATTTGACGTTCCGGTGGAATTGCTCGTGAAACCCTTGCGGGAACGGGCCATGCGCAGTGCGCTTTGCAGGGCAGTCACTGGCGCCTCCCATGTGGACGGCATCACTCGCGTAATCCCAGAATCAACGGGCGAACAACGTTCCGGTATACGCATCCTCGTCGCTGAGGACAATCAGACCAATCGAAAGGTAACCCGCCGCCAACTTGAAAAACTCGGTTACCAAGTCGAATTTGCAGTGAATGGGAAACAGGCTGTGGAAGCACAACTCTTGCATTGCTTTGACCTCATTCTGATGGATGGACGCATGCCGGAAATGGATGGGTATGAAGCAACCCGGCAGATTCGCGGGAACGAGGCCCAAAAAGGGCTGCCAAGGGTTCCCATCATCGCGCTCACTGCAGAGGCCGGCACCGAAAATCAGGAACGTGCCATCGCAGCTGGCATGGACGCTCACCTGCCAAAACCCGTCAGGTTGAGAGATTTGAAGCTGATGCTGAAACGATTCGATAACTCAGACAACTGATATCATCAACGATCTTGGAGGAATGCATTCCAGAAACCTCATCAGGAAGGATCCTGGATATTTGGGCAGCACCTTCATTCCGGTTTTGTCCGAGTTGAACACTTCTGCAAATCCACTTTGAGCAAGGTGATCCCCGTTACCTGACAGCGTAACCCTCACCCCGGGGGCCAGGTGAGTGAGCGTTTTCCCAATAGGTGTACGTGTAAGTGGGGCACCGTTTCGCCCCCAAACGACCCATTGTTGATCACCAATCGAAACCCCTGCTCCAATCCCAGCTTGCGCGAGAGTTCTCCCGCCACCCACATCAAATGCCCGATCAGTTGTTGATCCTCAGGCAGCATCTCCGCGATGCGCGGAATCGGTTTTTTGGGAATGATCAGCACATGCACCGGTGCCTGTGGCTGGATGTCGTGAATCACGATGCAGTGATCGTCCTCGTGTTCAATGTTTGCGGGAATCTCCCGCTCGATGATTTTAGTGAAGAGAGTTTTTTCGCTCATGACAGTCGTTTGTAATCAACACTCGGGATTGCTTAAATGTAAATGAGGTTGAGCTGATATCCATCGGGTTGCCATTCTGCGGCAACCGTTTCCAGATAGTCGCGTCGGTAACGGAACTCCGTTTCCATCTTTTGTGTCCAGTACTTCTGATGGCCGCCCACAGTTTCACGCAGCCCAAAGACCACCACCGTGCTGGTGCGATAATGTCGCAGGGTTTCCAACTTCTCCAGAAATGAGGCACGCATCCAAAGGGGTTCGCAGTCGCTATCATCCAGGCTCCAGAAACACAGCCCCTGTCGCTTTTTCCCTTCGACATGGATGTCGAGAATGTCCTGGGCAAACTTGGAGACCTGCATTGATTCCGATTCAACCGACTGCAGTTCGTCGATGTAAAAGTCCACCGCTTTGCGAATCTCGATCGCCTTCTCGGGATCGGAGGCGTGGATCACGCTCAGCAGCGAATTCAGGACCCGGAGCCGCTGTACAGGAGAGGTCTTAGGCATCGACTGAAATGCAAACCGGATTCAGGAACAACGTAAAGCGCAAAGCTGGCGGTGTGAATAACTTGGTGGTTCCGGCAAGTTCTGCAAGCTCTTCTCCTCGACAGAAACGTCGGGATTTCCGCTGTCGAAATTGCTTCATACCCTTGAGATTGTTTGGAATTCAACTTCAGCGCACTGCAGGATACATCACCTTCGCGCGCAATTTTCGTCAGATTTTTTTCCTGAAGCCCTATTTTAATGCAAATTCTTGCGAAGGGATTCCACTTGACTATATGGGTATTTTGGTATCCCACCCCACACAAAAATTCCCCATGGATGAGTGACCAACTCACAGAACTCGAAAGACCGGCATTCGGTATCGATGAGCTTTCGAGCATTGACCCTGAGATCTATGCCGAACTCAAAAAGCTTGCTGCCCGAAGAATGGCGCAGCAATACCGGGGGATCACGTACCAGCCCACCATGCTGGTTCATGAAGCATGGTTGCGCCTGTCGGCCAACAACAAAACGTGGAATGATCGCCAGCACTTTATTGCCACAGCTGCCATCACGATGCGGCATATCCTGGTCGACAACGCGCGCCGAAAATCCCGGCTGCGGAACGGCGGAGCCTATGTCCGGACCCAGAGTGATCGGATCGGCATGTTGGCCGCTCCGAGTCCGGATGATGCGATCATTCGGGTCGATGAGGGCGTCTGTGAACTGGAAAAGCTTCACCCCTTGAGAGCGCGGATCGTGATCGGCAGGTTTTTTGCGGGGCTGACCAATGCGGAGATTGCCGAAAGTCTCGGAATCGGTCAGCGAACCGTGGAACGACACTGGTCCGCCGCAAAGCTGTGGCTCTACCGGTGGATGCAAAATACTATTTGAACATGACGCCTACGGCCCCTCCAGAAATGCCGGACCGCGCAGAAGAAATCTTCCTAGAGGTTCTGGAAATTCAGGATCCCCTGGAACGTGAGATCCGGCTCGACGAATTGATTGATGGAGATCGAGAGCTGCGAACCTCCGTGCAATCCATGTTGGACGATTATCCGAAAGCATCAGAATTCTTCCAATTCACGACCCGGCATTTGAATTATCCCGAGGAACTCCTCCCCAACGAGCATCTCTACGAGGGAAACCTCATCGGTTCGTATCGCATCATCAAACTGCTCGACGAAGGGGGTAGCAGTAACGTTTACGAAGCGGAACAAACAGAACCCGTTCAGCGAAAAGTAGCCGTTAAAATCCTCAAGTTCGGCATGGACTCGAAGACGGTGATCCATCGCTTTGAGGCAGAACGTCAGACCCTTGCCATGCTGGAGCATCCAAACATTTCCCAAGTGTTCGACGCCGGGATTACCTCTCTGGGCAGACCCTTTTTTGTCATGGAATTGGTGGGTGGCGAGAAAATCACCAGCTTCTGTCGTCGGCACCAAACCTCGGTCGACCAACGGATTCGCCTGATGATCAAGGTTTGTTCTGCGGTGCAACACGCTCACAACAAAGGTGTCATCCATCGCGATATCAAACCCTCCAACATCCTGCTTTCTTCGGTCGATGGAATGCCCACACCCAAACTCATCGACTTTGGAATCGCCAAAGTCACGGATACTGCCAGTTCCGAAATGAGAACGATGTTTGGGCAACCCATGGGCACACCTGCCTACATGAGTCCGGAGCAGATCCGTGGCGACTTGATCGACACCCGTTCCGATGTCTATAGCCTTGGCATTTTGCTCTACGAACTGCTTGCGGGGCGAACACCCATCGATAACGAAACACTGGTGGGCACCGGAACATACGAAATGCAACGGCGAGTCCTGTTCGATATTCCTGCCAAACCCGTCAATCCCCGAACAAATCGGGAATCCAGTGCGAGAGAAGAACTCAACTGGATCGTGATGAAGGCAATCGAAAAGGATCGCGAAGATCGGTATTCGACCGCTCACGCACTCGCTGCAGATTTGGAGTGTTATCTGGCCAACGAACCCCTCAGGGCGCATCCTCCCAGTCGCCTCTACCGCTTCCGCAAACTCATTCAGCGAAATCGCCTGGCTTCAGCAACCACTGCCATCGCGATCATTGCATTGACCATCGGTTTTACCGTTTCGTCGTTAATGTATTTTCGGGCACGAGCTGCCGAAATCGAACAAACCCACCTCAAAGAGCTGGCCGAAGAACGCGCCTATGTGACCAAAGCCGCCATTTTGATCATGCAGGACAAAATCGCGGAGGCCGATGCGGAAATTCAGCGAATGGGTGGACTGCTGACTCAACCCTCCATCGAAGCGACCAACGTCTTTCGCACCCTGGCACTGTGGAACGGAAAAAACGGAAACTGGAAAACTTCGGCAGACCGTTGGCTCGCCATGGCACGCGTCAACCAATTTGACGAGAGCGACATGTCGGAGAAGGTCACCGAAAATCTCCTGCCCATCGCCCCCATCCTCGTGATGACTGGGGACTTTGAACGCTACCACGAACACCAGAATTTCCTTCTGGAACGGCTTGCAAACACCCTCTATCCCATTGCCACCGAACACCTGATCAAGCTTTGCCTGCTGACCCCTGCGAACGAAGCACTGCTGGAACGTCTGAGACATGCCGCTGGCATTGCTGAAAGTTCGCTCCCGGGCGATGAAACCACAGCTCCCGCAGGCCGAATGGAATCCTGGCGCTGTGTCTCTCTCGCTCTCTGGTATTTGCGAAACCAGCAGCCACACGAGGCGCTCTCCTGGAGCAATCGCGCACTATTGTTTGAGGACTGGGAAAAGGCACGTAACTGCATTGCAACGTTGATCCGGGCGATGGCTCGGGAATCCATCGGAGATCGGCAAGGTGCCCTGTCCGACTTAAAAAGTGGACAAGCGGTCGTTTCTCTCTACCTGAATGATCCGATCGACAATCCTCGATTCGGTCACTTCCACGATTGGCTCATCGCCGACATCATGCTCAAGGAGGCGCAGATGCGGATGAACGCGTCCGCAAGCCATTCTCCGCCTGCATGATCACCGGGAATTTGTAGAACACTTAACGCACGACTCATGACGCCCCAGATCTTCAGTCCATCCAGTCCACATTCTGTTAACCGCAGCTCTGGGCAACGGAAACCCATGCGCTACACCGATCAACTCAGTCGGCAGCCCTGGGGCCAAGGGTGTTGACCACAGCGATTGCAGATGAAAGACCCTCGGCACTTGCCGTCAGGATGAGCGGTTCCGAATGTTCTGGAGCCTGCACAATGACTTGGGCAAGCCCGTTAAAGAGGCTGCGTCGCATGGCCTTGTCGGACTCATGACTGCTCGGATCACCATTTCCAACACCGATGATCTTCCCTGCTTTTACTTCGAACTCAACCATCGCGTTGGCTGTCGGTACAGGTCGACCCTGAGCATCAACTGCGGAGACCGTGAACACCGCGATGTCGCTCCCATCAGCACGGATTTCATCCCGATCCGGAGTCAACACCAACTGCACAGGCTCGCCAGTGGTTTCCACGGTCGTGCTGCAAACCAATTCCCCACTGCGATAACCCTGAGCAAGCAGGGTTCCCGACGCATAGGGCACTGACCATTCAAGATGAGAATACGGCACCAGCGTTTGTCGCCCAAGACTTTCACCATTGAGGAACAGCTCAACTTCATCACAGTTGCTGTAGGCCCATACCTCAATGGATTCGCCTTCCTTGCCCGCCCAGTTCCAATGCGGGAAGAGGTGCAACAGGGGTTCCTCGCTCCACCATGCCTTGAAATAATAGGCGGAGTCCTTGGCAAATCCGCAGGTATCGAGAATGCCAAACTGTGAACTGATCGCGGGCCAACCAAAAGGCGTGGGTTCACCGCGATAGTCAAATCCCGTCCAGATGAACATGCCTGCAAGGAAGCGGTGTTTCGCATAGTGGGACCAAGCCTGCTCTGCGCTCGAACCCCAGTCAGAGGGATCCCAGTCGTAGGCGCGAAGATGGCAGGAATCCAAGTCATCCATGTAGACGCCGCGTGTCTGGGTCAATGCACACTCCTCAGACCCAAGCAGGATCTGATCCGGACGCTTCTCATGCCACTGTGCCGGGGAATATCCGGACTTCGCCATGTTATCGAGATAGTTGATGCCCACCACCTCAATCGGACCTGAATTTCCTCCACCCCAGCCACCGCTGATCGCAACCGTCGCCAAGCGGGTGGGATCCAACTGCTTCACAAACGCCTGAGTCGCCGCCGTGAGCCGGGCACCCACATCCGTTCCTTCCACAGCCCATTCCTCATTCGCAATCGACCAGAGAATGACACTGGCATGATTGCGGTCGCGTCGGATCATTCGCTCCAAGTGATCATAGTGGTAGGTCGTCGTACCCAGCAATCGATTCTCGTTGATCACCAACATGCCCAGCCGGTCACAGGCATCCAACAACTCGGGTGCGGGTGGATTGTGTGAACTGCGGTAGGCATTGCTCCCCAGTGCCTTGAGCTTGCGAATGCGGAAATCCCAAAGGGCGTCCGGCACTGCAACTCCAACACCAGCGTGGTCCTGATGATTGTTGGTTCCTTTCAGCACCACCCGTTTGCCATTCAGAAAGAACCCTTCATCCGCGCTCCAACGCAGCGTGCGAATTCCAAAACTCGTCTCGTATCGATCCACAAGTTGCCCTGACTCATCAGAAACGAGGGTTTCGATGCGATGCAATATGGGAGACTCAATCGACCACAGTTCCGGTTCGGAAACCCAAAGCGAGGTGGACACTTCAACCCATGCTCCACCCGTGACTTCCTGGTTGCGGAGAACTCTGCTCGACAGCAGGGTGTCGTCGGAACCCAAGAGTCGCTGCTCGAGGTGAAACACCGCATCACTTGCAGCATCATTTTGAATGCGAGTCTGGATCGAAACCTCTGCTTTTGAATGATCGGGATTCACTTCACTGGTTACAAAGGTCCCCCATCGTGCAACATGCAGGGGCGAGGTCTTGCAGAGCCATACGTGACGGTAGATGCCTGCTCCTTCATAGAACCAACCTTCTTCCAGTGACGCATCCACCCTTACCACCACCACATTGTCGCCGCCGTAGTTGAGTATCTCAGAGATATTGTAGGCAAAACTACTGTAACCACTCTGCTCCGTCCCAAGGTAGTGCCCATTGACCCACACAATCGAATTTCGGAAAACACCATCAAACTCCAGTGAGATGCGTTTCCCAAGGTCCGATTCAGGAATGTGGAAGGTTTTGCGGTACCATCCCACACTGTTCTCGGGGAAATTGCGTCCGATCGCCTTGAAACCATGCGAACCACTGCCCTTTTCACTGAACGGCAGCTCCACGGCCCAGTCATGCGGCAGGTCAAGCGTGCGCCAGTTTGAATCCTCAAATTCCACTGCCGACGCACCCGATGCAAACCCAGCCTTGGCAAAATAGGAAAAAGTGCCAGTGGCATGATCAAAGTCCTTCGCCGGGTCACTCGCATGGCCGAGTGCAAATCGCCAGTCCGCGTCAAACTGGATTCGCTCGCGCACGACTTGATCCGAAGCATGCAGCACAATGGGAGGAAGCCCTGCCATTACCAACATGGCCGTCAGGGTCAGAATGTATCGGGATCTTTTCATGTTCGAACGTTTGGGGATGGGTTTGGGTGTTTCCTATTTCTCCAACGCAATCCGGGCCACGGTGGACTCATCCCCCATGGAACTGGAATAGGGTCGGATAGAGAAGCTGAACTGCGCCTTTTCTGCGTTCAATTTGTATGAATCCATTGTCCACGGCCCACAGCTTCCTCCGCCCAGTCCATGGTGCTGCAGGTCCACAGTCAGAATGGTTTCCGGGCGGCGAGTCAGCTCATGCGGATGGTTTGCACGGTGCAAGTCCAGCGGAGTGTAGTGCAAGGCGCTGAAATTCATCAACGGATCCGCCACAACCATCAGACCCACGCCATCGCGATTGGTAAGGGTGAACCAGCGCACGTTTGAGCGATTTCCACAGTCCTGTGTGCGCAAATACGGCTCGAACATTGCATCCACTGTGGTTTCATACCGACCTATCGCAGCCGAGCGCAAGCGGTCCCGATAGTTTTCATGGGGTCCCGCTCCGAAGAAGCTGACCTTTTCAAATCCTTCGGGCATTTGCATGAGAAATCCCAGTTTCGGCAATGGGGTTTCCATCGCGTCGGGATCAAATTCGGTGCTGAGATCAATAAATCCATTGCCGTAAATTTTCCATACCGTGTGTTGACGCACCCCATAGGAACTGGGTGATTTCGATTCGATCTGCACATCAATCCACAATGCTTCTCCCTCGCGACGGACCTCAACCTGTTGAACATCCGGAAGCATCGTATGCAGCGCCGCATCCTCCCACTTCGGTCCGGGTCCGCCTCCAAAACTGTAGTCATTGTCAACCGGTGCCCGGAAGATATTCAGCATTGGGCCAGCTACCCGTGCATGCGTCTCGGTTTCCCAATGCAGCATTCGGGTCTCCGGCTTTATCCCATAGATTGCTTCGGGCTGAGTCTCCAGCACCGTCACGTTGCCATAACGGAGGTCCGTGATGGTTCCAACCCGTTTGTTGAACTTCAGTTCAAAGGACTTGCCCGACACTCGAATCCAGTCTCCCTCTTCCTGATAGTTCAAGGATGCCAAGGTGGTCGGATGCACCGGCATCACTTCAGGTGTTTGAAACGGCACCTGCAGTTGTTCCCAGGCCACCACGTGCCCTCTCAACGCCCACTCTGTGTCGACTGGAAGGCTGAACTGAATCCGTAGAAAATATTCTCCCCCAGCCTTGAGTGATGGCTCGCTGAACGGGATCTGCACCTCCGCAGACAAGCCGGGTTCGAGGTTGAGCGACTCCATGACTCCTGCCTCAATCACGCGTCCGTCACAGCTGAGTTCCCATGTAAGGTCAAACTCCGCCAGATTGGTAAACTGATACTTGTTCTGGATGCGAACACGGCCGCTTCGAAGATCCAGAGGATGAACTGCAATGTACTGATAGACCTTCTTTACCTCCTCCAGTTTGGGAGTCACGCGCCGGTCCGGTGTAGTCAGTCCATTTGCACAGAAATTCCAATCGGTCGGACGATCTCCAAAATCACCGCCATAGGCGAAAAAATACTCACCTGGACGACCCGGCACTTCTTTCTGTAGTCCCTGGTCCACCCAGTCCCAAATGCAAGCACCGATCAGTCGCTCGTGAGATTCGATGACATCCCAGTATTCCTGAAGGTTTCCAACCGCATTGCCCATCGCATGCGCATACTCACACACCAAAAACGGTCGTGGATCTTCATGCCTGCCGATTTGATCCAGGTCCTCAACCCCCGGATACATGATGGATTCAATGTCAGCCACATCATTGTCTCCCTGATAGTGAATCGGGCGGGTCGGATCGACATCTAGAGCGGCCTGCCGACACGCGTGGAAGTTCTTTCCTTTGCCTGCCTCGTTCCCCAACGACCAAACGATCACCGACGGATGGTTCTTAAAACACTCCACCATCGATACCACTCGGGAGACATGGGCATGCTCCCAGTTGGCCTCGTGTCCCAACGAACCTTCATCGTATCCCATGCCGTGGGATTCCAGATTTGCCTCACTGATGACATAAATCCCAAACTGGTCACAGAGCCTGTAGAAATCAGGATGATTTGGGTAGTGACTGGTGCGTACCGTATTGATGTTGAACTGTTTAAACATTTTTACATCACGCAGCATGCTCTCGTACGAAAGGGTACGCCCGTGCACCGGATCCAAATCGTGCCGATTCACGCCCTTCAGCAACACGCTTTCGCCGTTGACCCACAGCTGGGAGTCTCGAATCTCAATTTTCCGGAATCCAAATGACGTCGAAACCACTTCCAGAATTTCCCTGTTGTGATCCCTCAAAACCACCACCACCTGATAGAGATTGGGGGACTCGGCTGACCACAGTTCGGGGTTTGCGACAGCTTCATCAAACGTGACATAACTGCCAGCTTCCGATATCTCGTCACCCGAAACTGCCTGGGAAAACAAAGGGGCCTCATCCACATAAGAAGCTTTATCCTTCAGCAGATATCCCTCAATCTGTGCCGCATCCTTGAAACCCCGGTTCACCAGGTGCAACCGGGCGGACAGTGTTGCCGAATCCAGATCGTCCTGCAGTTCGGATTGAACAAAAAGATCACGGATACGCAGCTTCGGGGTTGCATACAGGTATACATCCCGAAAGATGCCGCTCAAACGCCAAAAATCCTGGTCCTCAAGGTAGCTGCCGTCGCTCCATTGATAGACCTCGACGGCAAGCACATTTTCCCCCGCTTTGAGATAATCAGTGATCCTGAACTCCGCCGGGGTCATGCTTCCCTGGCTATAGCCAACACGAATCCCGTTTATCCACACATACATGGCCGAGTCCACTCCCGCAAAGTGCAGGAAGACCTCCCTTCCATCCCATTCTTCCGGCATCGAAAAAGTTCGACGATACGAACCCACCGGATTGGGAAGCTTCTCATTCGTCCAACCTGTATGAGCAGGCGTCATCACATACGGTGGGTTTTTGACAAATGGATACGCGATGTTGGTGTAAATCGGAATTCCATATCCCTTCATTTGCCAATTGGACGGAACATCAATCTCGTCCCAGTATCCCACTTCAAAATCAGGGTCATGGAAGTCCCTGGGACGCATGTCGGGGGACTTCACCCAGTTGAATTTCCATTTTCCGTTCAGGCAAACATAGTATGGAGACTCCTCCGCTTGTCCGCTTAAGGCCTGATCGATACTCCCATAGGGAATAAAATGGCTCCGTGGTGCTTCTTTGTTGATTCCAACAATTGCTTCATTCTCCCAATCCTGAACCTGCCCCGCCAGCCACCCGCTGAACATACACAGAATCCATATCCCCAGGGTGCATCGCTTCTTACTCATACGTTTCATCACTTCAAATTCACATTTCGAGTTCACGAGGGACCTGCCCCGAGGTCCTCAGGGTCATCTCCACTCATTCCGTAATCACATCAAGCTCGGCATATCCGGCTACTGCGTCACCAGCGGTATTGCTCAACGCCTGCAACTTCACATACCTGGCAACCACGGGATCAAAGGGTTTCGTCTGCATCACCGGATTGTTCCGGATATTGGAAAACTCACCGTCACTCACGAGTTTCCAGTCACGTCCATTCTCAGACACCTCGAATCGATAATTCACAAGTATCCCGCGACTCCACTTTTCCTGATCCGGAAGGTATCGAAACCCCTTGAGCGTGTGCTTCTCACCCAAGTCAATGACCAGATCCACGGGCATTTTTGCGCCGTCCTGTTGATGCCAGGCCGTCGACGGATCCCCGTCCAACACCCTGTTTGCATCCTCATCGTCAATGCCAACCAGTTTCCAGTGCTGCTTTGAAATATCAAAGGTTGCACTACCCATGGCACCGGATTTCCCCGTGCCCGGATCATATGCAATCGCTCGTATTTCGCACTTTCCATCCATTTGAAACGGTCCCTGGTACAGATTGGATTCGAGCGTCGGTTCGCTTCCGTCAACCGTGTAATAAAACAGGGGACCCACATCGACAGAATGGATTCGTACCCTACCTTCCTGGTTCCTTTCAATCTGTGGGGCATTCAGGAAAAGCGGTGCATTGAAGATACCGATGTTCGAAATCAGCGGACTGCACTTGGCATCTTCAATCACGATTCGCACTTCTGTTGCCTCAACGGAGGGGAAGCGAAGGATGCGTTTGTACCCGATTGTTGTCCCCCTCGCAATCTCCTGCCATGTCTGACCAACACGGGTTTCCAGCCGAAAGGATCGCACGCGTTGCCCAAGGGGGATGTGTTCCTGAACCAGAAAGCGGTTGAACAGTCTGGGTTCGTCAAACGTCATCGTCAAGGTAGCCTCCACCACTGAGTCATCCGTTGCCCAGTATGTTGTGGGGTCCTCATCGGCAACCATCGCCGCACAAAAACGCTCCACACCTCCACGCACATTGCATGCCTCAATCCTTGCATCCGCCAGCAGATTTTCATCAAAAATCTCCTTCAGCGCCTTCGCCAATCCCAATGCCGCGCTTTGGTCATTTTCATGAATGCTCCCGTCGGGCATGATCGGAAAATTCAGCAACAGTGTGGCGTTGCGCCCGACAGAGTGATAGTAAGTATCGAGGAGTTGCGGCACGGTTTTCACGCGATCATCCTCATTCGGATGGTAGAACCACTCCGGTCGGATCGAGGTATTCACCTCTGCCGGAACCCATGCGTTTCCATCTTCCAATCCATAGTGCAGCATCCTCCACTCCACCTCTCCGGTTGCATTCAAGAGACTCCAGTTGGTCTCTCCGACATAACCTTCTTCCGTGCCAACCCAGCGCAGGTCTCCCCGCTTGCCCCCATCATTCCAGATCACGATATCAGGCTGGAGTTCCCGAACCAATGCGTAGGTATTTTCCCAATCGTAATAGACGGACCGATCCACATTTCGCACCTCATTTGCGCCTCCATAATACCCGTCACCGCCATGTGCTCCGTCGAACCATACTTCAAAGATCGGCCCGTACTGCGTGAGCAGTTCCGTCAACTGATTCCGAAAATAAGTGATGTACTCTGGGCGACCATAGTCCGCATGATTGCGATCCCATGGCGACAGGTAAACTCCAAACTTGAGTCCAAATTCGCGACAGGCTTCCGATAGTTCCTGAACCAAATCACCGTTTCCGTTTTTCCAGGGTGCGTTCTTTACCGAATACTCTGTGTATTTTGACGGCCACAGGCAAAACCCACTATGGTGTTTTGCGGTAAGAATAATGCCCTTCATTCCAGATTCCTTGCAGATGCGTGCCCATTCCCGACAATCCACGTTCTCTGGATTGAACAGTTCGATATCCTCATTTCCATACCCCCAGGGCTGGTCCGTGTAGGTGTTCAAGGAGAAATGGATAAACGCATAGTATTCCATCTCCTGCCAGCGCAGTTGGTTTTCCGATGGTGTCGGCCCGCAGGCTTCAGGTTCGGTAACTTGTGCACCACAATGCCATGCAAGGAAAAGCATCATGCTGGCGACGAATTTGCGGATCATTTGTATTGCTTTCATGTGTATTGTGGAGCTTGAAAAAATCGAAGTGCCTGCGTTAGCAAAACGCTCGGCATGCGCTCGGGAAGCAGCAAGGCTTTGGAACTAGTGAACCCGGCGACGGGGATAGAGCTGTGCCAACTGAACTCAGCCCTCTTCCCTTCAGCATATCGTCATGGCCGATTCATTTTCCCATCAAACAGGGTGGTGGATGCATCTCAAGCAGCCACCACCGTGTTGCATGGACCCCGACCCCCATGGACGGAGTCCCATTTTCTCGAACCCAAAAATGCTTCAAACCGAAATGCCTCTCCCGACGGGATATAGTTCCCATCGGGAGAGCAAAGTTTCGGTATCAGAACATGAATTTCATAGTGAAATTGAAGGTTTGTCCCTCCTGAATGCGCTGCTGGGCAACATCCCCGTTCGGGTTGAAGGACACCGGCACCAGACTGATGCTTTCGCCAACGTTTCTGACGTTGAGCTGCACCCTCCAGTCGATCTTGTCGGTCAAGCGACGCTGGTATCCAATCCAGAGATCCACATGCGAATCCGTTGGCCCATAGATGGGCTGGTTGACGTCAGCGATCCATGAGGTTTCACCGTAAATCTCGGTTTCATGGATGCCATATCCCAGAATCGCCTTGTCCTGCCAGCGAAAGGCACCACCGACGTTCAAACCTTCCAGAGTACCCTCCCGGAACGAGTAGTTCGTGATGAGGTTGAAGCGGTATTTCCGCAACTCCGGCTGTTCCGTGCCAATCAACGCAATTTGCGTGAGATAGGGTGCCCAGAGGTCGGTCAGGAAACTGTTTTTCGCTCCTTCAAACCCGCCCCAGATGCCTGCATACTGCAAACCACTTCCGAGGAACAGGTCCGCCATGCCCTGCAACTGGTGCTGTGCCGATTCACCAAGACCCGTCTGGGTGGCGTCCACTTTGGAACCGTTGAATGTGATATCCCAGTTCTTGAGCGGTCGGAACGTAACTTCCAGTTCCCATCCCTTGGATTCCAGGTTCTGGTCAATGGTGGGATATTCACCATGGATGGTGTCTCCGCCTCCGAGGAATGGGGATTCCCAGGACGGGAAATCCGTTCCCTTAATGATGTTAAACCAGTCGCCCGCTTTGATGGCCGCAACATCAATGTTGTAGCCGTAGGCATCCCAGTATTCCTGCGGGTACAGCTCGGTGAATTCATTCATCATCGCTTCGTTCACCATCGCCGCCTCTTGAGGATGGTCGCTCATCCAGCCATAGGGCCAGTTCGCCCACGACTCCTTGGTCCAATCGTACCAATCCGAGGAGGGAAGAACAAAATATCCGTTCTCATCAATCGGCAACGACTGGTGCGCCATGCTGTAAGCATGCTGAGTGAGCACCCATTCCGGCAGGGCACGGATCATGAAGGTGCCGAGCGGCTGTCCCACCGATGCAGATGCGTGCTGGTTTTTCGTTTTGAAGTAGGTCAAACGCGCAGTGAGACGACCGTCCATGGCATCCAGCTGAACCGAATAGTCATCCGTTTCGCCCTTTTCATTGGGAAGTTGCGAACCATCAATGGCATATCGAATACGAGGAGTTTCATTCTCACCGTGGAAATAATAGAACGTGAGATCCGTTCCTTCGGGGAGCAGCTTCTTCAACGACTTTGGCAAATGCACGGCAACACCATAACTCGTGGACGTCGTCGTTGCCTCAACTCCCTCATCGATGATATCGTAATCGAGATTGTAGATCCGGGTATCCGGATCCCGGAACTGACTTGCTTCATTGCCACGCTGCAGCGTGGTATCTTCACGATAGCCAAACGAGGGGATGATTGTTCCCTCCCAAAGATGACCCTGATACAGGAACGCCTTGGAAGTGAGCCGCTGGTAGCGCTTGTTTCCTCCAGTTGCGAGCACATCCGGAAGCGAGTCACCATAAATCGTCGGCACCGTCGCACGGTAGTAGCCCCGATAATTGGCAGGATTGTCCGCCTGCACCTGGGTGATTTCGTTTCCTTCCCGTCCGGTATACACCCACGGATCCGATGGATCAACCGAGTCACCTGCAGTCCATTCTCTCGAAAAGACAGTATAACCATAGGAACTCGGCGGGATCAAATCATGCTGCAGGTTGCTCAGGTTCGCACCTGCACCCGAGGTGCCCAGCATCGAGGGTCCCAAATACGCCAGCCAGTTGAAACCATTGTCAACCGGGAGCGGATTCGAGTTGTCACCGGAGTAGACTTTATAGATCGGATCCACTCCATTCAGCTTGTAGTTCCGGGATTCTTCCTTCCGCGTATAGCGTCCTCCAAGGAATGTGAACTCATGCCGGCCCAGCAGTTTTCCCCAAAATCCATCACTGCCAAAATCCCGCTCAAAATCGAGGTTGTAGGCCGCCGTGACCTGATAATTATCACGCGTGGTCTTGTGAAAGTTGTTATGCCCCTGACTGCCATAGATTGCCGGTCGACCGACATTGGGATTGGTGGTTGCTCCCGGTAGCCAGGTCGGAGTCTTGAGGTTATGACTGTTCAGATCGAGAGTGATCAAAGGCGAACTCAGGATACCTTTATCGCCTCGCTCATACTCCTGATGATCCGCAACCGCCTGGATCACCAGACGATCCGAAAACAAGCCTTGGACCACGCTCACATTGTAAGCCTTCCAGTCCTGCCATTCCCGTTTGTTGTTTCCGTCGATCAATTTGTTGTAGAAATCAAAGATGCTGGAATCGTGCAGGGTATTGTCAAAATACCGCACCGTTCCGCGGTAGGCACCTGCGAACTCTCCGCCATCAGCATCATTATTTGCCTGCCGATAGAAATAATTCATCGCCTTGGCGTAGGAGCTGTACCCGCCCGTGTGAACGTTCCACGTGTTTTCCAGCGTGTCATATCCATTGCCCGTGGGTGAAGTGAAGCTCGCCTGACCGGCATCCTGCAGCTGGCCCGTTGCCGCATCGTAGTAGAACTGAGGAGATCCATTACCCCACTGGTATTGATTGGAAAGGGACCCGCTTGAACTCCACAGACTTGCGTTGGGATCGATGCTGATGGACGTATTCATTGCGTAGGTCCACGGATTATAGCCCGTTGCACTCGCATTGGGATCATTCAGGTATCCGGTTACGTAGTCGATGGGAGGAAGTGTGCGCGGGTTGTTCGATTCCACATCACCGGATTCGTAGCTTGCCTGGATTTTGGTGTAGGCGGTGTCAGTTCGGAGGAATTGAGGATCATAACGCACCGCAGCATAGAAGCGCTGGGCATCGCTGAACGCGGGTTCCTGCCGATACTCTGTGCGCTCGTCCAGAAGATTGACCCGAACCGAAAGTTCTTTGGCGATCAGCTCCCGATTGTAGTCGAGGGATGCACGCGCAGATCCATAGCTACCATAGCGAACTTCCAACGTTCCAAAGGTATCAAAAATAGCTTCGTTGGTTGAAACATTTGCAATGCCCGACGGGCTGCCAGTTCCAAACAAAAAGGAATTGGGGCCGCGCGAAATATCGACACGACTGATGTTGAATCCGTCCCAAGGAATATCACTCGGAAAGTAGTTCCGCGTGCTGTCCATCGCCGTAAGACCCCGAGCGCGATTGACGCCGCCGGGATTATTCAGTCGCGTTCCTTCCGACGCTCCCGACGGGATACCTTGACCCCGAACACTCAGTCCCGAGAAATTTCCGTCCAGACCTGCGATTTCGGTGTTCAATGTGTAAATGAGCAGGTCTTCGGCATCTGTCACCGCCAAATCTTCCATCAGTTTGGGCGTGATGACTGAAATCGCCGAAGCGGTGTCTGCCAGGCTCGTGCGAACCCTCGAACCACCCAACGTGTCGACGGCTTTGTATCCTTCAAAATCCGTGCTTACAGTGAACGGATCGAGTTCAAATACCTCTTCTTCATCAATGCCTGCATCCGAGGCATCGGGCGCAGGTGTCAATTGGGCTTTCAGCGAACCCAACGGGAGAACAAGTAACGAAAGCAACAGCAACAGAGACCAGGATGCGGTCTGTGAAAGCCGTCGAATCGAAACCTGAGATAACAGCATAGTATGATTCATGTTTTTATGGATGGGGTTATTCCAATTAGCGAAATTCGCTAAATCTCTTCATTGGGTAACCGACATCCAGGCACGAAAGCCGCCAATTTTTTCAATTTTCTTTCGCTTCCAGCCTAAGCGCGAAATGGGGAACCAAACCCAGCATGTATTTCTGCGCACGGCTCAACCCTGCAGGTTTTTCAGCCAGCTCCGATTCCAACTTGGAGTGTCACCACTGTTTGCGTTCCCTTCACCCCCCACAAACCTTCCGGGAAATCACACTTTCAGTTCTGATTGTTCGGCAAAGGGGATGTAGCTGCTGGCATAGCGAACATAAGCGACAGTGTCGATGGTCTTGAGCGCAGCCATTGCACGCTCAGCGATCGCACGCGTCGGAATTTCGGAATCAAACTCGCTGTCCAGCGACCGCATGAGGTCGGACATCAACATCGAGATTCGCTCCCCTTCCACTGGTCGCTTGTGAAGAGCTGTGCGCAGGCTTTCGAGCAGCTTCTTTGGGTCAAAGTCCTCAATGGTGCCGTCTCGTTTGACGACCACCACGCCGTCCCGGATAATTTCCTCGGCAGTGGTAAAGCGCGCGCCACAGGCATTGCACTCGCGCCGACGTCGGATGGACTGTCCATCCTTGCCAGCGCGCGAGTCAATGACGCGAATATCCGTCGATTTGCATTGGGGACATTTCATGCTGAATGGAACTATGGAGGTTCAGCGGATGGAATCGAGAAAGTTTTGTAAAATTTGTTTCCCGGCTGACGTAGAGTAGGACTCCGGGTGGAATTGCACTCCAAAAATAGGCAAATCACGGTGCTTGAGTCCCATGATCAGTCCATCCCTTGTTTCTGCCGTGATTTCGAGGCAATCGGGAAAGGTGCTGCGCTCCACAATCAGGGAATGGTAGCGTGTTGCGACAAAGGGATTTTCGATCCCGGCAAACATCGCATCGCCCTGATGCAGGATTTCCGAGGTCTTGCCATGCATGAGCATGGGCGCATGAATGACCCTTCCTCCAAAAAACTGGCCCATGCTCTGATGGCCCAGGCACACTCCGAACATTGGAAGCTGCCGATGATACCTGGCAATCACGTCAAGCGTCAGTCCCGCATCATTCGGCGTGCAGGGTCCCGGCGAGATCACAATCGCATCCGGTTTCAACTCCTCGATCTGGTCCAGCTCAAACCGGTCGTTCCGCCACACCGCCAACTCAACACCGAGTTCGCCCAAGTACTGAGCGATGTTGTAGGTGAATGAGTCATAATTATCGATCATCAAAATCATACCGGTCCTTTTCAAAATGCCCGTCCCCAGTCAGGTGTCGGAAAGCTCTCTGTGTCGCCGCGATTCATGCATTTCCCTATGCCTTCGGTTCCGCTGCTGGTGAAGCGTCTCCGGGTTCCATCAAGGGTTTGAGCGGATCAAAATGCGTGTTCTGATAAATAAAGTTGATCCAGTTCGAATAGAACACCTGAGCATTCGCCAGCCAGCTGCAGCGCGGTTGTTTCGACGGATCATTGTCAGGGAAATAATTTTGAGGCATCTCCACGGGTATGCCCATCGCGATGTCCCTGCGATACTCATTTCCAAGGGTGTCACGGTCGTATTCTGGATGCCCCTGCACAAAGACTCTTCTTCCGTTCTGACTGGCAATCAGGTGTGTGCCCGCAGTTTCGCTCTCGATGAGAATTTGCAAGTCCTCGACGTTGGCAACCGCCTCCGTCGGAATGCCTGTCCACCGGGAATAGGGGATATTGACATCGTCATCCATGCTTTGCGTCAGCATGCAGCCGTGTTCGTGATGCACGCGATGCGGAAAGACCCCCAATCGCTTGGTTCCGAGATTCACCCGCTTGATCCCGTAGTGGATGTAGAGTCCAGCATGCGATGCCCAGCATCCATAGATGGTGGAGGTGACGTGCGCATCAGCCCACAACACAAAATCCTTGAACTCTTCCCAGTAGCGCACCTGCTCAAACTCATAGTGTTCCAGATTTGCCCCGGTAATGATCAACCCGTCCAGACCGATTTCCTTGATCTCCGAGAACTTCACATAAAATCTCTCGAGGTGATCTCCCGCCGACGCAGACTTGTGGTTGTCAAAATACACCAGGTATGGATTGATCTGGAGCGGCGAACGCGCCAGCAGGCGCAGATACTGAATCTCCGTTGCCTCCTTGGCTGCAGTGGGCATGAGGTTGAGGATTCCAATATTTTGCGGTCGGATGTCCTGACGCTCCGCCCGGGACTGTGGGATCAGCGGAACCCGTTCCTGTTCCAATACCCGGAAGGCGGGCAGTGCTTCGCGATGTGAGACAATCAATGGCATGGCTCCGTTTTAGCGTTAACGAATTTCTCCTTTTCCAAAAATCAAGAACTTGTAGGTGCAGAGTTCCCGCAGTCCCATCGGTCCTCGAGCGTGCAACCGGTCCGTCGAAATGCCAATTTCGGCTCCAAATCCAAACTCAAACCCATCGGTAAAGCGCGTACTGGCATTCCAGTAGACTGTCGCTCCGTCCACCCCATTGAGGAATTGCTCAGCTACCTTCGCATCTTCCGTCACAATGGCGTCACTGTGTCCCGATCCATAGGTGTTGATGAAGTGGATTGCCTGCTCGACAGAGTCCACGACCTTGACCGACAGAATCAGATCGAGATACTCCTCGGCATAATCTGCTTCACAGACTGGTTTGCAGGGCAGTCCCGCCGATTGCAGCAACGATTGCAGGGGGGCGTCGACACGGAGTTCCACACCACGCTCTACCAGACGTTTTGCGATGGCCAGCCCGTGTGATTCGAGAACCTCCCGGTGCAGGATCAGGTTTTCAATCGCATTGCAGACTCCCGGGCGTTGACACTTCGCATTTTCCGCAATCTGAACCGATTGGTCCAGATTTGCTTTTTGGTCCACGTAGAGCGAACAGACACCCGTATAGTGCTTGATCACCGGAATCGACGAATTCTCCACCACAAAGCGAATCAGGGCATGTCCACCACGCGGAATAATGCAGTGAATGAAGGCATCCTGCTTGAGCAATACCTGCATGGCTGCACGGTCCGTCGTGGGGATCAGAGCAACGGCGTCTGCGGGCAGGTTCAGGTCGAGCAGTGCATCGCGAATCAGGGCTGCCAATACTTGATTGGAATGGAAGGCTTCCTTTCCACCTCGCAGGATGCAGGCATTGCCTGACTTGAGGCAGAGTGCGGCACAGTCAATCGTCACGTTTGGACGGGATTCGTAAATGATGCCAATGACTCCGATCGGTACCCGCACTTTACGAATGTCCAGCCCCTGCGGTGGTTGAAGGCGTTCGATCTCTTCTCCTACCGGATCCGGCAATGCGGCCACCTGGCGCAATCCCTCCATCATCTGATCGATCCGGGCATCGTTTAACCGCAGACGGTCGAGCATCGCTGTGGAAAGTCCCTGCGCCTGACCCGCATCAATATCCTTTTGATTTGCTTCGCGAATTTCACTGCGGCGCTCATTCAACAGCTCTGCAATGCGATGCAGAACGGCATCCTTTCGATCACGAGGCAGCGCGGCAATGGGATAGGATGCTGCCCTCGCAGCCTTTGCCATCGCCACAACCTGATTGGCCAATTCGTTCGAAACTTCTTGAGACATAGATGCAACAGCATGCCCATTCACGCTACAGAATCAACTTCATTTCTGGGAAGCAGGCTTGTGCTGCAGCTGTGCTTCCATTACGATAGACGTTGTTATGGAATCCAACATACCTACTCCACCCGAAACCCAATCTCAATCCGGGACCGTATCTGCGTCGGAAAACGAAACCCTGTTCGCCTGCATCACACACCTGATGCCGCTTGCGGGCTTTATCCTGCCCGCACTGGGAACCCTGCTGGGACCCATCCTCTGGTGGGCGCTGATGAAGGACAAATCTCCCTCCGTGCGCGACCACGGTCCGGAAGTCATCAACTTTGCGATCAGCTTCAGCATCTACTCACTGGCTTGCATTCCACTTGTATTTCTGCTCATCGGTATTCCGCTGTTGCTGGTGATCACGGTGGCCGTGATTGTCCTGGCAATCATCGGTGCCGTCAAGGCGGCCAACGGTGAAATGTTTCGCTACCCGCTCATTCTGCGATTTCTCAAACCATCGGAAAGCCAGACATAAGTCTGCAGTAGTGGAGTGCCTGCAAGCAGTTGCTCACTGAGCGGCGGGAGCCGATCCCATTGGCATCGGGGGAATCGGACAAACCGCAAGCGGCAGGCTCGCCAGCGCATTCCCATCCATGCGCAAGTCGACTTGATAGTCACCGAAATAGGGAAATTTTACGCGTACAATGTTGAGCACAAAATTCATGGATCCTGAGTGAGCATCACTGCTGAAGTTGACTTCCACTTCACCTTTGAGCGGTTTGATGATGTCGCGTCCGTCCTGATCGACAAAATGAATTTCGAAGGAATGCGTTCCGACCTCAGCGCGACTGAAGCGTACCCGCATCGCTACGGTACAGCCCTGATAGAGTGTCGGGGTTTCTTTCACAAACACCCGGTCAAATGCACCCAGGACGTTGAGCTTGCCCATCGTGTCGGTCGCAGCATCACACAGCAAGAACGCTTCCACTTTCATAGACGATGACTCAAGTGGAAGCGCTGCAGGACTGCAACCTTTCAATCATGCCTGAGCAACCCGGACTCAACGAGGAACCGATGCATGGCTGCCAGATGGGTTCCTTCACACTTTCAGAGCAGCGAGGGTTAGTCGCCCCCGCCGCAGGACCTGCGCTCACCCTCATTTCCCGTGCTTTTCACGGTATTCATCGCTCGACCGAATGTGTTTCTTGATTTGCTCAAACGACCACCCCTCGCGAACTCGCTGCGAATAAAACTGGATGCCATACGGATCCGGCTTTCGATTGAGCAACTCCGCATAGGCAAGATCAATCATCTTTCCCACGGTCTGAGTACGGTACTCGTGACTTTCGCGAAGGTGGGCATTGACGTCCTCCAGCGACCAGTCCCGGCGTACAATCTCGCGCACCAATGTGTAGGCATCGGCATCGGGTTCACGAAGCAGTGTTTCCCGGTAGGCGGTTTCAATCAGTCGACGCGGACGATCATAGGTGTATTCGCGGCTCTTTTTAATCATGCTGCGAAGCTTGGACTCATCCCAGCGGTGACGGATCATGTCCTGCACGTAACCATCCCGTTCACGAGGACTCGGAGTGCGGTCGAGTAAATCCTCATAGGCCCGGACCACATACTTTTCATACCGCCCGCGGACCAGCTCGGGACTGCTCAGGATATCTTTCCTTACCCGACGCTCGGACCAGCCGTCATCCAGCATCAGTCGACGATATTTGCGCAGCGAGGTTTCGTCCACTTCCTGGTCCAGTTCGGTCCTGAAAATGTCGGCGATGATCCACTCGACCTCCTCGTTACCGGAGTAGCGATCAAAATCATAGGAGGCATCATCGCGGTAATATTCGCGCTGGCGTCCACGAAAATCGTCAGCGATTCGGCGATCAAGCTGAGTGCGATTATAACCATGATCGAGGCACAGATCACAATAGGAATCCATCTCCATGCGGGTGGGAAGCCGACCAAGGTGTTCTTCAAATGATGCCTCAATCCAGCGGCGGCTTTCGTAGGCATCGCGACTGGAATGACGACGGCTGTCCCGGCGATCCTGCCCGGAGCGCTCACCTGAGTGGCGGTATTCCAGCTCGCGCTTCAGCTCGGAGTAACTCCAGCGCTCCCGTTCAGTTCGATCCGCGTAATAATTGAGTTCATCCCTTGTTGGCCGACGGTCGAGCACTGCTTCAAACGCATCATAGACCACATCCTCAACCGACTGGGCGGAAACGGGAGCGACAAGGGTCAGAAGGGACAACAGGGAGAGGGTATAGATTGCAAGCGTTTTCATGGCGACAATACAGGATTAACAAAGACTTGGTACCCAAAATAGGACGAACAGTTCGCGCCATTATTCAACTATCAACGGCACTTTCTGTTTGGCCAGGCATGCTCCTGATCGTGATTTGCCAATTATCCAAAGATGCGTAGCCCGTAGGCGAGCGCGATGCTCACCAGCAATCCGATGATCACCTTGCCCGCATCCCTGCCCATCAATTTTGCGGCAGAACGAAGGGTGAGTCCATCCTTGCGATAGCCCAGCGAAAATGCAAATTCGCGACCAGCCAATAGGCCGATAAATACCCATGTCGTGCTCATGGGTACATTGCTCTGGATCTTGAAAAAATAAAGCACCACCCCATAGATGAGGTCCACGATGGTAGCTGACCGAATGTCATGTGTATTGGTCTTGGTAGTGACAATTTGCTGAATCTTGCCGCCCTTGGTGTAAAAGATGAAGCCCTGAATCGCGACCATCCAGCATACGCACAGCACGAGTGCGACCGCCGGAAGAGGGCGTGGAACGTAGACAAAAACGTTGGCCATATCCTGAATCAGCCACATGCTCCAAAGGAACGCCGTCGAACTCCACTGGGCCAAGACCCACCAGCGCGATATCCCGGTATCGCCCTTGATGCGCCAGTGTTTTTCAACCACACGCATGACCGTCAGGTAGACGATGATGGCCACTACAAATGCGAGGAAATATCCACTGACCGATTTTACCAGCATCGACCCAAGCACCGCTGGCTGGAAGGTGATCAGGATCAGGAATGACGTGCTCACTGGAAACCCAAAATACGTCAGCAGTAGCAAGACAATCGGAGGCAATACGTAATACCACTTGAAAAAATCCCTTACATCACGGTGCCCCAACATGCCCTCAATGGCTGCATCCGTTGCACTTGCGGCCTGCTCAAGCAACGCCTGCTGCTGCACATTCCATTCGGGTCGTGAGACAGACTCTCGCAGGGATTGCATCTGCGATGACCAGGTTTGCAACTGCTGCTCAAGCAGGGTATTGTCACCGAGATAAACAGTTTCAGCCCCTTTCAGCCCCTCTCGAATGGACTGAATCCAGCCCCGGACTGAAGAATCCTGGCTGACAATATCGGAAGACTCGACGGCTTGCAGCGCCTGACGGGCACTTTTAAAATCCACCATTTTGGCGTAGACTTTGTCGAGGCGATCATAGGACACATCCCCGTTGTAGTTCGCCCAACCATACAGGACCACGGCGACCATGATTGTGCTCGAGTAGAGCCAGAGCATCCACCACTTTCGGTGTGCGTTGGAATGCAAAAAGGTTCCTAGCGTCTGAATCGAGTCATTCGCGATCACCGAATAGGATGCCAACATGAACCCAACGGCGATGATGATAAGGGAAGCGTCCATAACCGCTCCAAGAAAGCACCGAAATCCCCCGCAGCTGTCAATCCCAGTATCGTTCCTTTTTTCCTTCCCTGCCGATCACTGATGGTTGCCCCAACAGGCAACCCACCAATACGTAATCACATGAATCCCGCTCAATCCGCATGAACGGGCAACCAAAACCGAAAGGTCGTGCCGCGCTCCGAACTCTCGAGGATTTCGATGTTGCCACGATGATCCCTCAGGATGCGTTTGACGATGGCCAGCCCAAGTCCAGTTCCATTGGATTTTCCGGTGAGAAAGGACTCAAACACAACCTCCCGAATGGGTTCCGGAATGCCGGTTCCGGTATCACAAACGTCAAAAAAGATCTGATGCCCGTCAGGGGATCGATGGGAGCGTATGCAGATTTCCCCTCCGTTCGGCATCGCTTCCTCCGCATTGATGAAGAGGTTGAGAAAGACCTGCTGGATTTGCCCCTTGTTGCAGTTGACCACCGCATTGTCGCTCTCGAGAAAAGTCACCTTGATCTGGCTCCGGCGCAGTTTGAATCGCACCAGCCGGATGCAGTCATTGACAATGTCGTGGGTGTTCCAACGTCCAAAGATCTGACTCTGGCTCTTTCCAAAATCAAGCACTCGCCCTACGATCTCCCCCAGATTGTCGATGTTGTCTGTCACCACTTTGATGTCCCGGTTTCTGGGATCGGATTCGGGAATGTCGAGGCTGAGGCTTTCGACCAGCAGGCGGATGACGGTCAGAGGATTGCGGATCTCGTGGGCAATCTCCGACGCAAGCGTACCGAGCGTGGTGAGTCGCTCGCTCTGGCGTAACAGATTCTCACTGTCCATGATGCGGGTGTAGAGTTTCGAGTTTTCAATCGCAAACGCACCAATGTCTGCCAGTGCCCCGAATACCTGTTTTTCCGTGTTTGAAAACCGATACGGCACGGAGGTGTATGCATTGAGAACCCCGATCACCTGTTCTTCGTAGACCAGTGGAGTACACAGCATGCCGACGATGCGATCCCGAGCATCCAGTCCGATGAAATGGTGTTCCTCAGTCTGGGCAAGATTCGAAACCTCCACAATCTTGCAATGGGTCACCGCAGCCCCCATTGAGGTCTCCTGGAGGGAGACCGTCTCGATATGCTCACGTCGACCTTCCCGGTCAATGAGCACTTCCAACTCCAGCAGATCCGGAGAACGCAGCAGGAACAGCGAACACATCTCGCAGTTGATGATGCGTCGGGCCTCTGAGGTCAGGTCCGCCAAAATACCGTCCAGTTCGAATCGGTTCGACACCTTGCCGACCATTTTCACCACGGACTCCAGTTGCTTTGATTTTGTCTTCAGGTTGACGACTCTCCAAATCCGATGGAGCACCCGAACCAAAGCATCGGCAACCACTTCGAGTTCCTCCAGATTTTCCGGGGAGAAACGGTGTGTTTTTCGGCTCTCCAGCGAGAGCACTCCCAAAGTCGTCGATTCATACCGCAGGGGGACGGCCATCACGGATCGCAGTCCGTCCACGATGCGCACATAGCGGGAATCACTTGTCACATCGTCGGAGAGCAGGCTGCGGTTGTGCAGGGCGACCCAGCCAGTAAGTCCAACCCCCATCGGCAGGGTCCATTCCCTGCAGTTATCGGGAAGTCCCACAAATGCCTCAATGTCCAACCGGTGGGTGCCCGGATTGAACAGGCTGATCGTGCCATACCCTACCTCAAAATAACGCACAACCTCCACAAGCACGGATTGCATCACTGCTTGCGGGTCTTCACTGGTGTGGATGCTCTCTCCAATGTGGTAGAGCAACTGGAGAAATCGAATATCCTGAACGTTCGAGCTCATGAAAAATGGCAGCAATCACATGGGGTTCAAAATGCGTCTTCTTTGCATACCGACCTGCAGACTCACCTGCAAGCCCGATACACCTCTGCTTCGCTCTTGGCGCATTGCGGGTGCAATGCAGGCACCACCCTCAGGCGGCGAGCCAGTTCTCCGAACTCAGAATTGCAATGAGGCGTTCGCGAATGGCTTCCAATCGCTCAGCATCAATCTTGCGCTTTCGATTCTCGTCACTCAGCAACAGAGTACCTGTGGCAATTCCATTGTTGGTCGCAATGCGCACCGAATCGATATTCAAACCTTCCTTGGAGAGCGTGCGGCTGACACGATAGAGCAGTCCGATGCGGTCTTTGCCCTGATAATCGGCCACAATCTGCCGCAACTCCTCGTCAAAATAAAGATCCACCCGCACCGGGAAAGCGGCATCAAATGGATTTTGTGCGAGCATGGATGCCTTTTTCTGACTGAGTTCATACTGCTCACGAACGAGTTCGAGCGCTTTCTCTCCCTGAACCAATATCGTTTCAATCGAATGTTCGAATGCAGCACGGACCTGCTCACTTTCGACCAACCCTGATTTCCCATGACTGACATAGAAGGTATCGATCGCAATGTGGTCTTCTCGCGAAATCGCGCGGGCTTTCAGAATGTTCATGCCCGCAGCACTGATGGCACCCGCAAGTTTGTAAAACAGTCCCGAGCGATCCCAGGTGACCACCGTGATCACGCTGAATCCACCCACAGCATCATCCTGCCACTCGACGACGGGCTTGAGGCTGCCCAGCGAATCCGCAGATCGAATGGTCTCCAGCAGGCGGTGCACCAGCGAAATGTGCAATTCTACATCTTCGACGCTGCGTGTTTCAAAATAACGCACAGGCAGCAACTGAAAATGTGCGTCGATCTCATCGACACCCACACCAGGAATCGCCTGATCCTTGATTTCCATTCGCGTCATGGCTGAGCGGTTCTCCGTGGTTGCATTCCCAGATTCATGGTGTTGGGGCTCCAGTTCCAGTTGTCGAATCACCTCGGAATAGATGCTCGAGAGCGTCTCCAGAGAGTGCACTTGCCAGTATTGTGCATTGCGTCCGAGGGAGTCGCAGTAGTGAAACCAGATCGAAAAACGTGCGGTTTCATGATCGTTGAGGATGTTGGCAATTTTCTGGATAAATCGAGAGTCATCAGGATCCACACGCTGCCAGAAGCGTGCCACATTTCGATGCTTGTCAATAAATGTCAGGATTCGCTTCGCCATCTCGGGTTCGACCTGCAACCGTTTCAGAATCGCCCCCACATCAGCGCCCTTTCGCATCGGAGTATCCGCCACGCCAGAGGAGAGGCCGGGAAAGCGGAGCGAAAACAACAACAGTATCCAATACAGCTCATTGAGCGATGCTCCATCTGGCGGTTCCGGCAAAAACGAACGATGGCGGTGCTGCGGATCGCACACTACCGCATCCAGTCGCTGGATCGATTTGAGCACTTTCTGATCTTCCGCATAGCGCACCATGAAATGATCGTGCTGCACCAGGCAGTGCAGCATCTCAAATTCGGGAATGACCCGCGCTAGAAACCCTGCGTTGTACATTTCCTCCAGCACCGGAAAGACACGACCGGGCTGAGTGAACAACTGGGCCAGTCGGCAGCAGAAATCCGGACGCTTCAGCAGCTTTCCGGTCAGCTTGGGCAGGTTCGCGGCAACCAGTCGCTGCGTGTCGATGGTGGGTTTAACCTGCTTTGCCTGAATCAGCTCAAACAAGCGCAGCATCGCCATCGGGTCCGCCATGAAATCGGTTTCATTTGCGACTGAGATGCGGTCACTTTCAATGACAAACCCATCCACTTCCAGGCGCTGTACTTTTTTCACCGACAGTCGGAACAGGCGTCGGCGCTTGGCGCGCGTCGCATCATAGGTCTCGAGCACGCGCTGCTCCACGGAGCGTGCCACCCTCAGGCTGTTGCGGGCGTGAAAATAATAATCCTTCATCAAGTGCTCAACCTGCTCGATGGCGTTGCCCTGATACCCAAGATTGACCGCTGCCAGTCGCTGCATGGAAAGGGTCAGCTCATCAGTCGCACGTCGGCTGTTGAAGTGCAGCTCGCTACGCACCCGCAACTGAAAATCATAGGCTTCTTCAAACTCCCGCATGTCCCTCGCAAAGAGGTTGTCGTGGGTGTAAAGGGTCTTGAATTTTGCCCGCCCATACATCAGGTGCAACAACCACTGCACACCCTGATAGTCCCGTAGCCCGCCCACTCCGTTTTTCACATTGGGTTCCGGAGCAAATACACTGCCACCATACTGGGAGCGCCGATCCTCCTGCATCTGGATCATTTCCTCCAGATAGGGACGAATATCCATGCTGTCCAGGAACCGACGATACTCCCCTTCCATTTCCTGGTGAACCGTTGCCGACCCCAGGATGCGGCGGCTTTCCAGCAGCGAATTCCGGGTCTTGTAGTCCGCCTGCGCCTCATCAATGCACTCCTTCACCGAACGCGTGCTGTGACCCACTTTAAAGCCCAAGTCCCACATCGGATACAGGACTTCGTCCGTAAGAATCTGCTTCATGGTCGCGAGCTGCGCAGAATTTGCCTTGTCTGGAAACAGAAACATGATGTCCACGTCGGACAACGGGTTCAACTCCCCACGCCCGTATCCGCCCAGCCCCAGCAGTGCAAACTGGCACGGCAGCGTTCCCTGTCGCTCGGAATGGGTCAGAACCGCCGTGCGCATGATGGATTCCAGCATCACGTCCACCAGCACTGCACCACAACGAGCCACCTGAAGACCGGAATCCCCCTTTCGATGATGTCGTGCGATCATCTGTCGCTCGAGTTTGAGGAACTGCTTGTAGGCTTTGAGCCGATCTTTTGCAGGGATCTCCGGCAATAGACGAATCGCCTGATTCGCATGATTGCGAATACGTCGATAGAGCGGGTCGTTGAGTTTCAGCATAAACGGTCAGGACTCGCTGCATTGCACTCGCGTGATTCGGAATCGTCAATCCTGTTTCCGGAAAAAAGACTTTGACAACTGCCCGTGCAATCTGGCCTAACAAAAGGGATCATGGCCATCGAAAGCAAAGCGTACCGTCCTGAAAACGTCGAATCCCACTGGTATGAAAAGTGGATGACTTCCGGACACTTTCGGGGTGTTGCAAACAACTCGCAGCCCCCCTATTCCATCGTCATTCCACCGCCAAATGTAACGGGGGTGCTGACGATGGGCCATGTGCTCAATAATACCATACAGGATGTGCTCGTGAGGGACGCCCGCCAGCGCGGTTGCAATGCCATGTGGTTGCCCGGCACCGATCATGCGGGCATCGCAACGCAGACCCGCGTGGAGCGCGAACTACGCAAATCGGGAAAGACCCGCCACGATCTCGGACGGGAAAAATTCCTCGATCTTGCGGTGCAATGGCGAGACAAACACGGTGGCATTATTCTCAAGCAACTGCAAAGTCTCGGTGCCTCGTGTGACTGGGACCGCACCGTTCACACTCTCGACGAACCCTATAGCAAAGCTGTTCTGACCGCCTTTGTGGAGTTGTTCAAGCGCGGCTACATCTACCGAGGCAAGCGCATGGTAAACTGGTGCCCCGTCAGCCTCACAGCGCTCTCCGATGAGGAGGTCATCATGAAGCCCCAAAAGGGTAAGCTCTACAAGATGCGCTATGCGATCGCGGAGTTGCCCGGAGAGTACATCCACATCTCCACCACCCGTCCCGAAACCCTCATGGGCGACACTGCGGTTGCAGTGCATCCGGAGGATCCACGCTACCAGCACTTGATCGGTAAACACGCGATTCGCCCCTTCCCTCAGGCCGAAATCCCCATCATTGCCGACACTCACGTGGAACGCGAATTTGGCACCGGGGCACTCAAGGTGACCCCGGCCCACGACAAGGCAGACTTTGAGATCGGTCAACGCCACAACCTTGAGGTCATCGACGTATTCCACCCCGATGGCACACTGAACGAACTCGCGGGTGCTCCCTTTGTCGGCATGGACCGCTTTCAGGCACGCGAAGTCGCCGCCGCAGAGTTGGAACGCCTGGGGCTGCTGATCGAAACCGAGGACTACGAAAACAATGTTGGTTTTTCCGAGCGCGCCGATGTGCCCATCGAGCCGCGTCTGTCGGAACAGTGGTTCCTGCGCTACCCCAAGGTCTCCGAAGCCAAGCGCGCGGTGCAGAAGGGCTTCATTCGCTTCCATCCCGAGCGCTGGGAAAAAACCTATCTGCACTGGCTCGACAACATTCAGGACTGGTGCATCAGCCGCCAGCTCTGGTGGGGGCATCGCATACCTGTCTGGTACCGCAAGGGAGCCGACCGCTCCCAACCGGAAAACTGGCATGTCAGTCTTGAGGGTCCCGGTGACCCGGAGAACTGGGAGCAGGATGAGGATGTGCTCGACACTTGGGCATCATCCTGGCTCTGGCCCTTTGCCACATTGGGCTGGCCCGATGATGCAGCAGCTGCACAGCAGGGGTTATCGACGTTCTATCCGACTTCCGCACTCGTCACTGGCCCCGACATCATCTTTTTCTGGGTGGCCCGCATGATCATGGCCGGACTCGAGTTCATGGGTCCGGAAAAAACCCAGCTCAGCGACAGCGAGATTCAGGAGCGCATCCCGTTCCGCGATGTTTATTTCACCGGCATCATCCGGGATATTCAGGGACGCAAGATGTCCAAGTCCCTGGGTAATTCCCCCGATCCGCTCGACCTGATTGCCAAATACGGTGCCGATGGACTGCGCTTTTCGATCCTCAACACCGCTCCCATCGGACAGGATATCCGGTTCTCCGAGGAAAGCGTCGAACAGGGGCGCAATTTCTGCAACAAGATCTGGAATGCCTGCCGTTTTCGACAGATGTCGGGTGAATCTGCTGATAATTCCTCGACCGAAGCGATCCTCGCACGCATCGCTGCTTCAACGCTTGATGAAATTGATGTGGATCTGCTGCACCGTCTGCTGCGCACCATGGACCAGGTCACGGGTGCGATGAAGGACTATCAGTTCACCCAGATCACCCATGCGCTCTACGCGTTTTTCTGGACCGATTTCTGCGACTGGTATGTCGAAGCATGCAAAACCAAACTCAAGGATGAACGCACGCGCGAAGGTTGCCTGGCCGTGCAGGATCTCGTCATCCGTGAATTTTTGCGCCTGCTGCATCCGGTATGCCCGTTCATCACCGAAGAACTCTGGCACCTGATGGAGTATGGCAGCGACGACCAGTTCCTCGCCAACAGTCCAACGCTCAGTGCAGCGCAACTGCGGGAGCAGCTGGCAGGGATTGGAATCGGCGGATTTGATGCTGCAACGGCTTCCATTGATGCCATCCGCGAAACCATCACGATCGTGCGTTCGCTCAAGGCCGAATTCAATCTCAGTTCGAATCGCAATGTTCGCTTCGTCTGCGTTGCGAACGCAGAAAGCGATTCGGTCGAAACCCATCTGACCACCCTGAAGAATCTCATCGGCATGGGTGAGGTGGCACTTCAATCTGAGGCACCCGAACAAATGCCCGCCGTCGTGACACCCCTTGGAAGCTGGTATCTTGACCTGAGTGGGGCGATTGATGTCGACAAGGAACGCGAGCGAATCGGCAAGGAAACCGACAAACTCAAGGGCATCATCCGTGGTATTGAAGCCAAGCTGGCCAACGCATCCTTTGTCGACAATGCTCCCGAGGCGGTCGTTGCGGGTGCACGTCGCCAGCTCGAGGAAAACCAGTCGAAACTGGAGCAGCTCGAAGCCATGCTCGCCAAGCTGGGCTGAGCCACCACGCTGGCACAGAAGCCTTGCCATGAACGCCAAGCATCCCGATCCGAGGGCGCATTCCATCGAGCTGATGGCTCCTGCGGGTTCATGGGAGGCTCTTACAGCAGCTATTCAGTCAGGGGCAGACTCCGTTTATTTTGGAGCTGGCAATCTGCAGATGCGTTCACGCTCGGCGGCATTTCGCGTCGAGGATATCGCAGAGGTCGTGGCCCTGGCACACGACCGTCAACGCAAGGCCTACCTCACTCTCAATACCATCATCTACGACTCCGAATTTGCAGAGGTGGATCGCATCCTCAATGCCTGCGCCGATACCCACATCGATGCAGTCATCGCGGCCGATCCCTACGTGCTCGAAGCAGCGCGTGCGCGCCAGGTGCCCATTCACATCTCCACGCAGGCAAACGTGTGCAATATCGCCGGGGTGCGCATGTATGCTACCTATGGAGATGTGATCGTGCTGGCACGGGAACTCACTCTCGATCAGATCGAGTCTATCATTCGGGAGATTGATCGCCAAAACGTCTGCGGACCACGCGGTGAACAGATCCAGATTGAGGTCTTTGCACACGGTGCACTGTGCGTGGCAGTTTCTGGTCGTTGCTACATGAGTCTCGCTCAACATGCAACGTCCGCAAACCGGGGCGACTGCTATCAGATGTGTCGCCGCAAGTACACCGTCAGCGACTCCGAAACCGGATTTCAATACGAGATCGACAACCAGTGGGTCATGTCCCCCAAGGACCTCTGCACGCTGCCAGTGCTCGACCGCATCCTCAACGCCGGCGTGCGCGTGCTCAAAATCGAAGGTCGCGGCCGTTCGCCGGACTACGTGCATACGGTGGTGTCAAGCTACCGCCGGGCCATTGATGCCTGGCAGGCCCGAACTTTCGACGAGGCATTGGTTGCCGTAGAAATGGATCACCTCTCCAGCGTCTTCAACCGTGGTTTCTGGGAGGGTGGCTATTATCTCGGTGAAAAACTGGACCCCTGGACCCGCTCCTCAGGATCCAAGGCAACGCTCACCAAAACTTACGTGGGGAAGGTGCAAACTTACTACCAGCAATCCGGCATCGCACAGGTGCTGCTGGAGGCGGGGGAATATCAGCTTGGCATACCCCTGCTGATTACCGGTCGCACAACCGGAGTGCTCGAGGTCACTCCTGAGTCGATGCAAGTGGACGACCGTGAGGCAAGCGTTGCTGCGCAACGCTCCGTCATCACCTTTCCACTTGGCGAGCGCGTCCGCGCAAATGATAAGGTCTATACCCTGACACCGTCAGTCGGATCCTGACGCGCAGGTCTGCGGATCGCAATGTCAGGAATCAGCCTCACCGCTCGCGATCAGAAAGTGCAGGCGCGCGAGTGCGGTCACCGCATTTTCGCAGAGCTGCACCGCTCCATCCTCGGCACCGTCCACAGCGGGATTGATGCGAATCACACGGGTTCCCAACGCCTTTGCGATGTCCGCACATTGACGGCGAAGGATCGGCGTGTGCGTGCCCGCACCGATCTCCAGCACGGCCACACTCGCTTCTCCTTTCGCCTTTAGCCAAGCGTCGAGGCGCTGACGCTGCTGTTCATACCGGGATGCATTCCACGTCAGATCCCCGAACAACTGAACATTCGGGCGCGCAAGTTTGCCATCGGGTCCAGTCGGCAGTGTGCCCAATGCCCGCCCGGTCTGTCCATCCACATTGAGGTCAACACCCGCACTCGACCATGGTTCCACACTGACATCCTCACAGCACTGCAACCAATGCAGGCTGCCGCGAATCTCATGAATGCGTTCTGGCAAAAATCCCGCTTGCTCAAAGTGTCCGTCCGTGTTGGTCGTGATCACAAACGCACCCTGCTCCCGTGTATCCGCCCAGTGCTTGAGGATGCCGTGACCCGTATGCGGTGGGGTGTGTCGGCTGAGCTGCAGTCGGTGGGCAAACCAGCCCCACGCCAGTTCGGGGTCTTTGCAAAACGCATGGGGGGATTCCAACTCGGCCAACTCCCGTGGCCAACCGGAGAAGGCGTTCGATGCATCCAACGCCTGTAACACCGCGTTTCCGTCCATCACTCCAGAGTCGGCATTCATGCCCGCACCCGCACCGATCACGAGTCCTTCTGCCTTAGCTATTTCGCGTGCCGCCCAAATCCAGGGATCGAATCTGTCCATTCCACTCATGTTCGGTGAGCATCCAAATCCGGCACTTGACTGGCAACTCCCAAAGCCTGAAAAAAGCGCTCGCTCGACATGCCATGGACCGCGATGCGTTTGTGCCGGGAGGTAGATCCCGCAACCAAATCGAGAGCCGAACGCGGACATCCCGTCTGTTTGCTCAAAAATCGCAGCAGTGCCTTGTTGGCTTTGCCATCTTCCGGCACCGCGCGCACCTTCACCTTCAGCTCACCCGCTTCCCACCCGATCACCTCGTCCCGGCTCGCGTTCGGAACCGCTCGAACTGGAAGCATCCATTCCGCTGTCGCATCAAGAGTCGTCACCTCTCCACTTTCGCAGCCTCACTGCATCGTGGTAAAGTCAAAACTCAGACCGCCCGACCACTCCCATTCGATGCAATTAGGCGAAATCCGAAGGAAATCTTTGTCGGATATCGCGAAGAAGCTCTGCTCATGATGAAATAGGGCAAATCAACCCCATCCCGGGATGTCTTTCCCCACCTTACGCCTCTACCATCCGATTGAAAGATTTTCAATTCTTTTGCGAACGTCGAGTACGAGGGCTACGAGGCGCGAAGCGTCTCGGAGTTCCTCGAAACGTTTTGTTCTGCCTTAATCCTTTCTGCCAGCCAGACCTTCATGATGGACTGACGCGTCACGCCGACTCTCCTTGCTTCGGAGTCCAGGCTTTGGATCATCCAGATTGGCAAATCCAGGTTCACCCGTTTCTGGTCCAGGTTGGGGCGAAGAGCCTTGTCCCAATCGAGGTATTCCGAAATGTCCTCGCCATCATCGAATTTCTTATCCAGTTCCTCTGCTTTGATAGTAACCTTTTGCTTCTCCATCTCTTGATCTCCTTACCGAAATAATTCTGATTTTCCCCTCCTGAACGGTGAATATCGCCGTCCATAGCCGTTTTTGATACTCCCCAATCAAAGCAAATCGTTCTTCATCTTCTGAACGTGCTGGAACTACCATTGGCTCGTGTCCCTCCCAAAGAAGCTTTGCCTCATCAAAGGCGATCCCATGTTTTTCCAAATTTTTCTTTGATTTCTCTGGATCGTATTCAAAATCCATTATGGTATAATAAAGGAATAATTATGGAATTATCAAATTCTTTCTGCAGAACGTCGATAGTGGTCATCCCCATGGAATCGATAACGATCACATCTGGGATGATGCGGGGGGTGTCCCATTTATTGTTGAAACTCGAGGTGGCTTGATGAGTTTGATGTTCGATTTATGGGTTTGGTGCAAGTTTCTTCCGGGGACGAGGGCTGCGAAGGCTCTGCTATCGAGAATGGGCTTAAAACTCGTCGGAGATAGCAGATACGAAGCAGCCCGGCCGTTCATGCCGCAAGTTCTCCTTTTTCGGCTCGTTTGAGGGCTTTCTGGAGTTGGTCTAAATCGCGATGCCCACGGACTCTGCGGAATCCTCTCTGGGCCAGTTGCAGTCCGCTGGCAATCCAGTGCTCGGGTTGATCGGCTTTATCGCGCCATCGGCACACACGCCCGATATGACGGCGAAGATTTTTGATCGCATTTTCAATGATGTTTGTGCTCAGAAATGTGGTGTTGAGCGTGCTGGCAACCTCCAAGCGGAAGAATGCCAGGAGTTCTTCACC
>JBEGIR010000005.1 GCA_040224245.1 Puniceicoccaceae bacterium
CACAGGGGCCAGCAATGACCAGCGTCAGGAAATCTTCCGGATTGGAACTGCTCCACCCCTGCTCGATGGTCTCGCGCTGAACCTGAAGTGCCGCCTCAACGAGCAGGTCGACCCCTTTCTTCTCGTGAATCCTGCTGAGAAACGTGACCCGTCGCTTGCCCTCAAGCCGGGGATAGTGTTCCACAAATGCCTGAGTGCACTGCGCAGCACTGAAGGCGGGTTCCCGAATTCCCAGCGGTATCACGGCGGGGTTTACCCGGTAGAGCCAGAACGAAGTGGCGGACTGGAGTCGCTCCTGCTCACAGGTAAAAACCACGCGGGCCGCATGTTTCAGAATGCGATATTCCGCCCACGGCCAGTAGAGCCATTTTTTCAGGTGCTTGATTGGGTATTGGCGCTTGAACCACGGATCAAGCATGCCGTGCGGGTATTGCACATACGGAACGCCCTGTCGGCGGCATTCCCGAAAAGTGGCAAGGCCATGGTACTGCCAGCATCCATGAATGACCGCACAATCATAGTCAGACAGGTGTTGTCGCAACCAATGATTGAGGGCTGGGCAATAACCGTAAAAACTGCGGGTGGGTCCGACTGCGTGGATCGCAACGTCATGTCCGTAGGAAGCGAGCAGCGACGCATCATCCAAGGTCAGGATTTCATGCTGTTGTTCAGAGGTCAGGGAGGCTTGCACCAGTTGCATCAATGCTTCGACCGTGCCTCCATAAACTGGATTCACTGATGGAATCACATGCAGAATGCGTCGGGTATTCATGAATCCGAAGTGTAACTGCCACCAGATGGCAACAGGGTTTGGTAAAATCTGATGTATTCCCGAAACGCACTTCCAACCGCAAAGCGGCGGCTGTATTCGATGCGACTCCAGATGTGCTCGTTTCGCGCAGAGGGTTCCTGCTCCAACCACTGCTCCAACACTTCCACCGCCGACCGAAGCCAGTCATGCAGAGATCTTTCTTCGTTTATGGAAGGCATCGGATCGACATATTCGACCCACTTCGATCCGATTTCGGACATTGGAGGTTGGCGGGTCGTCAAAACCGGGCACCCACAGGCCAATGCCTCAATAATCGGCCAACCAAATCCCTCATGATGTGACGGAAACAAGAGACCGAGGCTTCGACTGTAGAGCCACTGAAGCACCAGACAATCGACACCCTGAAGGAAATGAACCCGGTTCTGGAGTTCTCGCGAGGTAAGCCATGCGAGATCGTTCGCGTCGGGGGCATCCCCCACAATCACCAGATCGATGTCGTGTCCACGTGCAGCATGGGCTGAAAAGGCCTCAAAAATGCGCAATACGCCTGGACGATTCTTGTACCAAAGGCGATTTCCCACATGCAGTAAAAACCCGCTCTCAGAAAGCTCCGGCAAACCAGCAGGGCGTGGTTCATCGGGACCACAGCGTTGGTATGGAAAATTGAGTTCATTCCACACCACTTCGCAGCGTTCTGCCTCCGGCTCAACCCAACGCAGCAAATCCTGTCGGGTGGCCTCGGAAATACAGAGGAAATTGCGCGCATGCCGAAGCCCACGCACAATGCAGCGCTGATAGATGCGCCCTGTTCTGCTGAGCTGTTGACCCGGGAATGCACCTGCCGCCGTTCGAATCGCGATCATGTCATGCACATGCACCACATGGGGCAGTCGTGAAAAGAACGGAACATAGGGTCCGTGGCTGTGATCTGGCAAAATGAAGACGGTCTGTTTTGCCATTTTGCCCATTCGCATCAGTCGAATCTGGATCAGCAACGGAAAGATCACAAACTTATCGATATAGCCCAACCATTTTCCGATTCCGCTTGCGCTGCGCTGAATGCATCCCAGGCAGACAGGTGGTTTCCATGTGCGGTGAATCGCACCGGATTCCACCAGCTGTTGCTCAATGCGCTCATCAAATCGCTCCATGCTCGCCTGCTCATCATTGGCATAATGTCCGATGAGAACACTGTGCAGCGCAGTCGGCGGGGTTGATGATGTGGGAGTGCGCATGTGGGGAACAAGGGTTAGACTGCAAGCAGTGAACGACTCACGCTATGGGTGGCATGCATTTGCATCGCCAATACCCAGTCGCGGGCAGCGCTCTGCATCGAATACTGCTCAGCCATGCGACGGGCGCACCAATCCGGATCGGGGTCCATCCTCAGCAGCTCATTCAGGCATTGGGCGGCATGCCCGGCATCTTCCGAGCGGCACACGCGAACCCGCTCCCATGTTGCAAATTCGACCGAACATCCGACATGTTCGGAACAGAGCACCGCACAACCCGCCTGCAACCCTTCATTCACGGTCAGTCCCCAGGTTTCTCCCATTTGTCGCGATGGCAGGCAGACCACGTCCGATGCCAGGTAATAATCGTGAATCGCGCGTTGATTGATGAATCCGGCAAAGGTTGCAGGAATGCCGTATGACTGGCACTGACTGCGAAGTGCGGATTCCAATGCACCTGAACCGACAAACAACAGATGGGTAAGCGGTTTCAGATCTGCAGGGAGTTGTCGAAATGCCTCAACCAATATATCCGGATTCTTTTTGGGAATCAGTTTTCCGAAAAATGCCACAACCCGCTTGTCCTGGGAAATTCCCAGTGCATCGCGGAGCTGTTCGCGTCGCTGCTGGCGATGTGGTCTGGATTCGTTCTGCAGCGGATTCGCAACGACGTATGGCACCCGATGCAATTGCTGGGCATGCAAACCGTGACGCTGATAGTGCTCACGATTGAGCTGGCCAATCGCAAGTGCTCTTGAAATGGGTGCGTAGAGCAATTGATAGCAAAGGTTACGCAGTGACGTTTTCCAAATCGAGCGGGCATACGCGTGATCCTGCGTCTCCATTCGCAACCAAAGCGGAGTGCCGTTCAACAGCGCCAATAGCATCGCCCGAATACTGATGGCACTGCTAAAGTCCGTCAGCAGGACTGCATCCACATTTCGTTCAGAGATGGCTCGCCAAAGCGATTTCCAAAGCAAGCGCCGATGCGGCACCACTTCATGCGAATAGCCCTCTAGCAATGGGATGTCCCAGGCGAAGGCATTCCCAAACTCGGGATCCAGCCGCTGATCCGTTGCTCCACTCGACTGGTACATGACGCGGATTGCCTCGCCCTGCATGCGGTGAATTTCGGCGTAGAGTGGAGCCCGATACTGGACTGGCTGCTTTTCAATGATCAACAACATCGCAAACTGGAGAAAATCACTCAGCTGAGCGGTCGCGGTCGGCGTTTTTCCTTTGGTGGAGGGGGCTTGGGAAGAGTGGGTTGCTTGGTGAGGGAGGATTTCACTTGGTCAGCAGCTGTAAGGGATGCTGCTTTGGACTCGGAAGTGCGCGGAACCGGATTGGAAGAAGTTCGAGCGCTTTTCGCCTTTTGGCGAGCCATCGCCGTCTGAAAAACCTCAAAGCGTTTGATGTGGATCAACAGACCAATGGCCAACCACCACCAGATTGCAAGGGGTGGCTGAATGCCAAGGGTTTGCGTCAAGCCATTGAACAGAATATACCCCATTGCAAAGGCGGCAATATAGATGAGTTTGGAATGTTGAATCGATAAATACACCTGGAGGCAGAGCAATACGATGGCCACACGGGTGCCCATCCAGATGAAAACAAAATAGAGTCCTCCTTCCAGTACCGTATTCGCCAAATCCGTTTCACCCCACACACGATCCCGGATCGCCGCAGCATAACCGCTGAAGTTTTGCACCCCATTGCTCATTACTCCAATTCCAAAACCGAACATTCCCGGATCCTGGTATTGGTAGATGTGCCACCAGCCCGTCAGAATGTGTCCGGCTCGTTCGGAGAGTTCATCCTCATCCACGATGGCGTGATCTCCGGTCCGCGCTTCGTACGCCTCAAAGGCCTCTGGCACGATCAAACGAGCTGCAACAACGGAAATACTGATCCCGGCAATAAAGGCGATGAGGCGACCGATATTGTGAGTCTTGCCCCGGAGTGCCAGCAATCCCGCCGCAAACGCAATGACCATGACATTGGTCAACACAGCCAGTCGAGAACCCGTGATCACATTGGCAACAATGAAAAACGGAATGATGACGACCAGGGATTCCAATTTCTTGAACAGTGTATTGGCACTTGTGCGCAGCCGCAGGGTGTGCGTCACCCAGAGGATCGGCAGCAGGATGGCGAGATAATAGCAGAACTGGGCAACAAACGGGAAAGTGGATGACACTCTAAGACGCCCACCCGCCTTAAATGCACTCAGGTCTTCTCCGGTCACCGAAAGGTTCAACCGGTGACTGTCCGGCAGAAAGATTTGCACAACTGCCAGCAGGGTTAACGGGATGAGCAGCACAGTCAGCCACCTGCCCGGCATCACAAAATCACGCTTCTGGTAATCTTGGAATCCAAGCACAAATCCAAACAGGGTAAAGGGGTAGAGCAGGTATTGTTTTGCACCAAAAACGGCCAGGATCGGATCCTTGACAGCGGTGTAGGCAATCAGCGGAGCCAGCAACAGTGCGAAGGCCGCATAGATGTTACGCAACATCCTCAGTGATCCGCTGATCGGCATGGTGATGACAAAAAACGCCATCAGCACCAGAATACCGTCTTTGAGCAGAATGAGGAATTTCCCAAACGATACCGGAATGAACTTCCGGGTAATTCCCTCAAACACCAGCGTGAGAATCAGGCTGTAGAACAGGAGGCGCAGAGTTCGCTTGTTCATGGATTCAAGACAGGGATGGTTGAAGTTTTTGCAACAGTGCGCACAGGGAGTGCTGGCTGGCTGCCCACCCCGAGAACTTCCGGCTCTTGGCAAGCCCAGCCTCTGCAAACTGTTGTCGCAGGGAGTCGTTTTCGGCAATCCGTGTGAGTCTGTCGAGCAATGACTGCGAATCCCGAATCGGCACGTGAAAACCACACTCTCCATCGGCAAAGAGTTCATCCACACCGGTGTGATTCGTTGCGATCACGGGCAATCCATGCCCCATCGCTTCCCCAATCACAAGGGATAATCCCTCTTCAATGCTCGGCTGCACAAAAACATCCGCCTGCAAATAGGCCTGCGTCAGTGCCTCACCCCTCAGCACTCCGTCAAATCGAACCCCATCAGGCAGGTGAAGATCGCTGATTCCATCAGGTTCCAGCCGGGGACCCACGATGCGCAGCAGCTTTCCTGGCACCCTGAGGCGGTCAAACGCCTCGATCAGATAGCGCAATCCTTTGCGGTAGTTGATGGACCCCACATAGAGCACGGTGAAGGAATCATCAGATCCTTTTCCTGAGCCGGGCCGCAGCAGGGCAGGAGCAGGAGCGATACCGAAGGGATTCACGAGCAGTCGTTCCGCTGCGATACCTTTCGACACAAAACTTCGGGCAACAAACTGGGACGGGCAGAGGATGTAATCCGCCTCTGCATACTCGGCCAGTCGTTTTTCCCGCTCGGGTTCGTAGGGTTCGCGAAAGGGCAAGCCCAGTAGTTGGCATTCCTCACGCAACCATTCACTCTGGGCATCGAGGTGACAGTTGACCGCCTCACACACAAACACTTTCCCGCTGCCGCTCCAGTGGCGCAGGGAATGCAGTCCACATCCGTTGTAAAACAGACCCACCTGCGCCTCTTTCATGGCACGGCAAAGTCCACGGTCGATGGAATTCTTGCTTGCAAGATTCAGGCGTTCGGTGAACGGGTGTTCGTTTAATACCCGAAACGCTGGCACAAAGAGCGTCTGCAGAAAATCCCGATGCATCACCCGACGGGAATCCACCGCCAGTGGCGCACGCCTGAAACGCGGATATCCCTGCACAAACCATTTGAGCAATCCTTCGGCCTCCAGCCCCTCCGCATAGCGGAAGTGATGGGATCGATTGGGGGATGCATAGGCAATCGTCATGAGTGAAAGCTATTGATGCAGCACCTTCAGAATCCGGTCAACCTGGCGCTCATAGGAAAATTGGGATAGGTGGGTGTTTCGCTCCTGTTCAGTAAAATTCGCCTGATCATCACATTCCATTGCCGCCTGCATCGCGTTTTTCAGGGATGTCACATTGTTCGGTTCAAAAAGAAGACCACAGGGTCCGACCGCTTCTGGCAGACCTCCATGATTCGCAGCCAACACACGCGCTCCGCATGCAATCGCTTCAATCGCGACCAGTCCGAAGGGTTCCTGCCAGCGAGACGGTACCACGAGCCACTTGCTTTGGCGCATCAATTTGGCGATGCGCTTGGAATCCTGGCGACCGAGAAATTTCATCTGTTCCGGAGCATGTGCTTCGAGTTCATTTCGCTCGGGGCCATCCCCCACTACGCTGCAACTATAACGTACAGGAAGCTGCCGCAGGGCTTGCATGAGCAAATCGATGCCCTTGTCGCTGACCAGGCGTCCCACAAAAAGGAAATCCAAACTTCGATCCGACGCTTCATGCGAATGGAACAGATCCGCATCATAGCCATTGTAGATCACGCGGTCCTGCAGGTGATGCGCCCTGGCCAGGGCTTCACTCACCGCATAGGTACGTCCCCGACGCAGCAGCACTGCGTGCAGCAAGCGATGCGGGAGTTCTCGGGAAAGATGGGTGTGCAGCAAAATGCAATGAGGCATTTTCGGGCGGAACAGCAGTGGCCGCAACAGCCGCAAGCTCAGGTGGTTGCCAAACACCGCATCAGCTTGATCATAGAGTCGTTTCAATTCTGCTGCATCGGGATTGCGCACAACGGTCAAGCCATTGATTTGATCGGAACCCGGAGTCTCGGTGACCACGGTCACGTGATGACCGCGCTGCGCGATGCGCCGGGCCAACTCAAGTCCCACATGTTCAACCCCCCCCACCGAAGGGGCAAAAACATAGCTGCAGAAGAGAATTTTCATGCGTTACCTGAAGCAAACACCTCCACAAATCGCCGGGCAATCCATTCGAGTGAATTCAGCTCGACCGGCGCGTGACTGCGCTGCAGCGCAGCGCGCAAGGTTTCGATGGTGGGTCGATGCAACATCATCGTGCGATCTGTTTCTGGAAAAAATCCCTCAAATCGCACATCATCGCGAATATTGATCACTGGCAAACCGTGGTCCAGCATGGCAGCAATGCTTCCGCTCTTGTCGACGAGGGATAACGGATTGCTCGAAATTCCAAAGTCGAGCGAAAAGAGGTATCGGGAAATCTCCGCTTCGCTCTGTTCACCGAGTGCCTGAAACTGCACCCTGCCCTTCCATCGCTCTTGCCAGAATTGCCACCTGGAGCAGGCATCCGCCCCCATGCGTCCTGCATGCAAAAGGACCAGCTCCCTCCCGAGTTCGTCTGCAAGTTTTCTCAGTGGCTCGATGAGCGGTTCGATGTCAAACTCGGGATGCAACGCACCGAAGCAGCCACATCGCAGTTGAGTTATGGGTCGGGGTGGAACATCTGTCACTGGATCGATGTTTCCAAACAGGGGAAGGAGTTCGCTGGGGATTCCCTGCTGTGCCAACAAGTATTGATACGCCTTGGCCTGGGTGTGCACACAGCGGGGCTGGAGTCGATGCACGAGTTGACGGAACCAGCGGCGCTGCAACCACCCCAGCAGCTGCTCCTTGCGCGTTGAACCCTTCTTTGCTCCCACCCAGGTTTCATGCACCATGATTTGCAGCGGCCAGGGTGCAAGGGCGCGGGAAAAGCTGGCGATCTGACGCACAAACAGTCCTCGCGCATGGTATCCAAATGGCACCCATTGCAGCGAAACCGCATCGGGTTGCCAGTCAGCCAACCACGTGTTGAAGCACTTCACCTTGCGCGCTTCATTCCATGATGAAGGGAGTCGCAGCACCGTACAGCTTTGCGTGAAGTCGCTCACCCATGTGTCATTCCAGCCCACTACCCTGCATTCATGTGAGGCGGGAGGGAGGGACTCCACAGCGCCGATCAGTCGACGGGTATAGTCGCCGACTCCGTCTTTGCCAGATTCGAAACAGGGAATGATGAAGAGAAAGCGCATGCGTTGGCTGATCGAATTATTTCAGGATTTGACGGAAATGGTCCGCTCGATTAGAGACCTCACTACCCACGTTGCCATGCATTCCGAGTCGCCGCTTGTTTCGATCATCATTCCGGTATTCAATGCCGAGGCCTATCTTGCGGCCACGCTGCAGTCTTGCCTCGAACAACGTTACCCCAATATCGAGATAATCGTGATCAATGACGGAAGCACGGATGGATCGTCCGCTATACTTCGTGACTACGACGATGCTCGCATTCGAGTGATCGAAACCCGCAATCTGGGAGGATGTGCTGCGCGCAATACGGGTATCGCTCAGGCCAGGGGTGATTTGTTTCAATTTCTCGATCACGACGATGTGCTTGCTCCCGACAAACTGGAACGCCAGGTCAGGCAGGTTCAGATCCATGGATCCGATTGGATCTACAGTGGCGATATGGGCAGTGTTTCGGGAGATCAACGGGAAATCGATGAGGGCTATGAACTCTATCAGCGCGACTTTTCACCCGCCGAGTATTTTCAAACTGTGCTGTCGCAGTACGGAAAGTTCTTAACCACAGGGGTATGGCTCGTGCCACGCGAACGGGTACAGGCCACACATGGATGGGACGCACGCGCCGGACTCAATGATGATGGGGAGTATTTCATGCGTGTTCTGCTCAACTCCAGGGGAATTCGCTACTGCAAGGACGCTGTCTTCTATTTTCGGCGGGATGTACCAGCCAGCCTCAGCAAGCGCAGGGACAGCGATGAAGTTTTTGAAAAGTGGCTTTTCAGTTACCGCTCCTATGTGAAGGAATTCCATGCCCACCTTGAACCCGATCTGGCCCGGGAATTGTCATGGAAGGCACTGAGCGTATTCTATTGCAATGCGTTTCCACATGCCAGGGAGCTACGAAAGCAATGTCTTTCCGAAATTCGTGCATTGGGTTATCGCCGCGCCTATGCTCACGGAGGTGAGACTCTGGTGAAAGTTGCGCGTTGGGCGGGTATCGACGCCGCACTTTGGCTCTGGCAGGCCAAACAATGCTTGCGCAGTATAATCATTCGGTAGCATCCACCTTCAGCAACTCGTTACGGATGCATGGCGCGCGCATAAGTAGCGACCGTCTGTTCTCCGATGGCTTCCCATCGGAAGTGCTTGGCCTGCGCCCGGGCACGCTCAGGATCGCGCTCACCAGCAAGTTTGAGCAACCGTTCGGTCATCCCCTGCACATCCCCCGCAGGCACAAGCCACTCGGCTGGAAGAATATCGCAGGGACCAGGTGCATCATAGGCCACCACTGGAATGCCGGCAGCCAACTGCTCCACCACGCTGATCCCAAATCCCTCCCAATAGCTCGGAAACAGTCCCACATCCGCCTGGGCGAGCAATCCGGGTAGTTCTTCTTCACTGAAGGACTCCACCACCTTGATGCGGGAGCGCAGGGAGCGCGGAAAAAATCCCAGCACCTGTTGCGGACTTGTCATCAGCCCACGGGTCCCCAGCAGGTGCAGTTCCGCACTGGGATGGTGTCGTGCATAGCCACGAAAGACCTCGACGATGTCGAGGCAGCCCTTGCGAAAATCAAAGGTTCCCACAAACACCAGATGAGCACGATCTGAGTCCGTCCGGGAGCGCGGGATGGCTTCAAGCTGCACACGACGACTGTCATTTAATCCGTAGGGCAGCACCCGAATTTTTTCGGGGTTGATGCCATCGCGGATCAATACCTCCCGATCCCGCGAGTTGGCAACATTGACCAAATCCGCCTCTGCCAGTCGCCGGCGAACGGTCGCGATTTCCTGCTCAATACGTAGCGCTTCGCTCTGCTCGATCTGACGGCGCATCAACGCATGGCGAATCCGCGACCGAAGCGTCGTGGGTCGGGTGCGGAAATGGATCGACTGGCGATGCAAGGGCAGCAAAACGGACCGCACCACCACACATTTTGCGTAGCGATGAGGATTGAGATCCAGCGCCAATGTGTCGGGGATTTCAATCACATCGTACGTTCCCCGCGTGGATTCAAGATGTGCCCGCAGACTGGTTTCGTAATCAGATGCGTGCACTGGTTGTGATGGGAAGCACTCGCAGGTTGCACCCGCCAGTGTCATCGCCTCCGACGCATCAATGATCACTTTTGTGATACCCCACGTTCGTTTGACCGTGGTGGCCTGAGTGATGAGCAATATGTTCATGAACCAGATTCCGGCGATGCCACAGCACTGAAATGGCGGTGTGCCTTTCGTGCTCCCTTGACTTGCGACAGAAAAAACCGCGCACCTTGCCAACGGGCATGCAGCAGCTCGCGCGCGAGGGTGCGAACAATGCGAACAGGTGAGTGAACGGTGGTAAGTGCATCTTCACCGCGCACCCGTTTCATGGCGTAGGCACTGTAGGCCATGCTCTCATGCAGGCGCGCCAGATAAGCGGGTGTCATGCGCCCACGTGGAATGAGGTGGGTCAGACGCAGTTCAGGGAAATTGCCCAGTCCCAAACCCAACTCCCATGCACAGAGTGAAAGATCCGTGTCCCCTGCAGAGATCAGACTACTGCCCTTGCGATCGAGTTCCCTGCGAAAGGGATCCTGCTGGATGTGTTCGGCATAGCGCTCAAAGACCCTTCGGTGCACCGTCATTCCGGCTCCCGCTGGCGTGGGAAAACCCGGAGTTTCGCTCAGTGCAATCTGCTGCTTCTGGATCGGACGCACGGCAAGGAACAGCAGCTCGCGCTCCAACCACTTTGGCACTTCCGTTTCAAATTCACCTTCGATACTGGCTCCCCATGCCCCCAGTTCCGGATGCTTGCCAGCAATCGCCAAGGTCGTTTCCAGAAATTCGGGAGCCAGCACATTGTCATCATCGACCAAGAGCACATGAGGACTCGCTGCCTCCGAAAACGCTCGAAGTCGAGCTGCCGTAAGCCCCAGTTCCGGTTCACTGAGGATGCGGGCATTGCCATGCCACCTGAGGTCCACTCGGTCGGTGAGTGCAGGCTGCGATGCGTTATCAATGAGCAGCAACTCCCAACGACTACGGGCCAGGGTCTGAGCTTGCAGGGCACACAGTGTTCGATCCAAAAACTGTGCTCGTGGGTTGTGGCTGCAGATGCAGACACTCAGCTCGGTGCGTTGGGTCATGACGGTTGAAAACTTCGATACAGTTCGAGATGACGGGAGGCAACACTTTGCCACGAAAACGACTGCACATGCTGCGCACAGCGCTCTGCGATCAACGGTGACGGGGTCGTATCATACCAGCCCAGCACCTCCTGCATGCGTTCACTCAAGTTCGCAACATCTCCAGCCCGAAAGACAGAACCGCTCACCCCCTCATTCATGAACTCGTGCATGGGACCTGCGTCGGAAACCAAAACCGGAGTACCACTGGCCTGGCTCTCCAGACTGGTGAACCCCATCAGTTCCGGGGGAGCACCGTCACTGGTTCCACCCTCGGACGGCAGCACGGTCAGACTCGCCTGCTGGTAGAGTTGCCTGAGTTCGGCATCATTCACACTTGTTCGAAATTCGACTGCCCGACCAGCTGCCAGGGTTTGCAGTCGATCCAGGTAAGCGGGGTCAGTCGCCCGACCAACCAACATCAGTCGATAGCCTGCAACGTTCGCACGCACAAAGGCTTCGACGAGTGTATGCACTCCTTTGTGAGGGAGCAGCCGTCCCACAAACAAAACAAACGGAGACTCGCGATTGCTCGGTGCGGGGGTGAAGGTCTGCGTATCAACGCCGCCCTTGATCACCTGGACGCAGTCTGAAAAATCAGCTTTTAAGAGTTCAGCAGCATGCTGGGACTGACCCACGACCGCAGCATAGCGCGGATAGATGCGCATCCGTCGGTTGAGCACCCATGCTCCACCACCACCATGATCGGTACCCACCACAGGAATTCCCGCGTGAGATGCAGCCAGGCAGGCAATGTCACTGACAAAGGTGCACAATTGATGGACATGCACGACATCCCAGGTTCCACGGCGGATTCGAACATAATGTCCGAAGCAAAACGGGTTGATCAGAGTGAAGTGCCGGAATTGTCGGGACCTGAAAATGGAAAATTTCACCGCATCCTGCGCAAACTGACGCGACTTCGGGCCAAAACTGAAGACATCCACCGAAGCCTGATCCGATAGTGCTCGCGCCAGTTCGTGCACATAGCGCTCACCCCCTCCAATCACGGAGTTCGGATCAAAGTAAGTCGGTGCGACAAATAAAATTTTCATGACTCCAGTGAATCAGCCCGACTCATAGCGACTATTCGACAAAGCAATACAACAAGCCACAAACGGCAGGATTCAATCCTGTTGATCTGTAGCTTGTAACCGGCTCTTCCAATCCCTGCAGAGGGCTCGAAGATTGTTGAGTTTTCCATACTTTCGAAAGGCGATACCCCGCTCCCTCTGGACGCGATTCGGCTCTATCGAAGCATGGATCGATTCGAGAGCCCGGCAGATTGTTTCAAATCCGGTTTCCGGAGCAAAATAGCGTTCCCACTCTTGACGCGCTGCAGTGCCCATTTGTGAGGCGCGCTCTCGGAAGGCTGCAATATGCTCGGGTATGCGGGTGACCTCAGATTCCGGCACACGGATCGAACACGACTCCCACTGCGGTCCGTGGGGCAAAACCTGTGCATCCGATACAATGATGGGGACACAGGACGCCTGCATGGCTTCAAACAGACGAATCGAGGACGGTGCTTCCCCACGGGGACAAATCGTGAAGCGACTTCGTTCGAGGATCTCCCGAAAACGCATGCGGGCATCTTCGACTTGGGTGGATGCCTGGGAATACCACGGCGTCTGCGCGGATGCAGAAGCGTCAAATACGGTCACTCCCTGATTTCCAAGTGCTGCAATTTCCCGGCGAATGGCATGAGTATAGGTAGAACCAGCAAAGGAACATTCGATATCTTTTTCCACCACCGGAACCGCTCGAAAATCGAATTTGTGGATGTGGCTCGACAGGTAGTGACCTGCACGTGCCCAGTTCGCCTGCACAAAATCATGACTGACCGAAGGATACACTCCCGGAATGCTCGGGTAGACGTTATCGTCGGGGCAGTAGACGTAGACCCTGGATTGATGGTGCCTGTAGAAGGCACTTTGTCGGAGTTTGCGGAAAAAAAGTCCGTACCCGTTAAACTGAATGGGAGCGAGAATGAGGTCCGCCTCTTCAGCCTGCAACGTCAACGCAAAGTGGGAGTTCCGACTACAGCGCGCAATGTGCTCGAACTCGCGAAAAGCGGCACAGGGCAAGTCACCGATGCCTGCATCGATGGCCTGCGGATTGAGAAGCATCACTTTCATGCAAAGGAAAACGGGGTAGGCTTAAACGCGCTGAAAAATACGCGTCAGGCCAATGCGCGCTCTGCAAGCATACCCCACTTCGTGAAGGTAGCGAACGACTTCCGAATTTTCTGATTCGCCCGGATCTTCTGCAGCGATCACGCTCGGCTTCCAAGTATGGAAATCCATTTGCCTGAGAATCTCGATATCGTAGCCTTCACAATCCACACTCATCAGATCAATGGTTCGTCCTTTCAATTCGCTCTGCAGGATCGAGGATATCGGGCGGGCAGGCACCTCGATCATGCGCTCGTGCTCACCCAGTGCTTCATTCCGGTCTGCACAAATTCGATTCATGGCCGGGTGAATAGCGTTGGAAATGTAGGGTGTGGTGCCGGATTCTTTTGAAATCGCCACGTTGAGAAACTGGTCTCGCGGTCGGTACCGTTTCCACTCCGCCGCGAAGGCGGGATTGGGATCAATGGTTACTCCGCTCCACCCGCGTTGATAAAAAATGTAGGTATTCGAAAACTGGACCGGATGGTAGCAACCAATATCGAGGTAGGTTCCTTGGGTTCGCTCATATCCAAGCAGGTAGGTCAGAAACAGATCTTCCCCAAACTGCGCATAGGAGATGCGGCAGGCACGCAGTGCTGTCAGATTCGCGGGAAAAGGGCGGCGACGGAATTTTGTGATCAGCTTGCGAATGGGCATGATTGGCTGTGGGGCTTGAGATTTCCGGGCTTGGCAGGTTCGATCCTGCCCGCTTTGTCAGTCAGTGTATCCAAGTCGTTGCACAATACCCGGGTAGCGCGCATCAAAAGCCGACTGAACCGCTGGAGTGAAATGATGTTTCCAATCGCCTGCTTTTCCAGAGCGATAGTGGCTCTTCGCATTTGGCTGGCCCTGTTTACGCCCACCGGAGAGCTTTCGGTAGCGCTGCTGGTGCACCAGCAAAAGCAACTGATAGGAGGGCAGCTGATCGCAGCGAATGGGCAGTGGCCAGGCAGAACCGATGCGGCGGCGCAGCGAGAGGTTGAATGTCCGGCACACATCACGAACACGGCGCAACGGCGTGCAGTCCTCATCCCGCAACAGCCCCAGGTGTTCAAAGGCCTCCAGGCAACTCTCATACGGGGTGCGCGTGAGTTGCTCAAACTTCAGTTCCATCACTCCGGGGGCACCATAGTTCCACTCATGCATCTGGCGAAGGTAGCACTCGGAAAATTCAAGCTCAGCCAGCAAGCCGTCCGCTTCATTCAACCCTTCCAGCCGCTGGCGGTGCGGAATCAGTTCTGGCCAACCCTCGGTTGAATGACTGTAGCGATGGGAAAAATAGGCGGACACCAACACATCCCGCGGATCGCGGATCAGGTGTACCGCCCGGTGTTCCCCAAGGGGCCGAATATGGGTCCAATCCGCGTTCGTAAAGGAAACCATTTCCAGTTGGTGGGAGCGAATGTGTTCGCTCAGGTTGTGTGCGAATTGGATCGGGTTGTCGAAGCCATCACTACGACGTCCCGTCCAGCGCGCCGCATCCTCAAAAATGCGTCGAAACCAGGAACTGGCACATTTGTGGTGGCCGTAGTAGCAACGGAGATCGGTTGTGGTCATGATGAAAGTTAAATCACAGATCGAGAAAGCAGCGGAGTTGATCCCTCCCGCTGCTCTCAGTGTTGGAAGCTGCCCTTCAACAGTTTCAGGCTTTCGAGAGATTTGGAAGCTGAGATCGGTGGCGTGACGAGGCTGCGAAGAAGGTAGCGCCGGGCCAGGGACTTCTGCTGGTGCGTCATCGCAATTACCGCCCATCGCCGATAAAAATCAGGTCGGGTTTTGGGCAGCATGGTAGCGGCGCGTTCCAATCCTTCCCAATCGGGCTGAAACGATCCTTCCTTTTCGAACTCCTGCAGCAGTTGCCGTTTGAGCGTCATCTGCAGCTGATTTTTCTGGTTGCTCACGCTCTGCGCATGCAGACGGTAGTGCAGCAGCGGTGTCTGCACCAGATTCGCGAGGCGAAATCCTTGCCTCGCCGCGCGAAGGTAGAGATCGAGGTCCTCAATGTGACGGTAGCTTTCCCGATATCCTTCCAGTTGCTCAAAGAGTGCGCGCGAACCAAAGAGGGTCGGATGCATGAGTGCGGATGCCATGCCCGCGAGACAGGAAGCCACAATTGCCTCATGCGCGGCAGGAGGGTTGAGCAGCCCGAGTGTGCGCAGCCTGGGATCGCAAAGCAGGGCTTGGGTTCCAATGAGATGATCCGGATGTGCCAGTGCAAATGCATGTTGCTGTTCCAGTCGCCCGAAAGCCATCTTGTCATCGGCATCCATGCGCGCAAGATAGCGTCCACGTGCCAGCTCGATCCCTCGATTCAAGGCTTTGACGATGCCTCCATGCGCCAGCTGTTCAATGCGCACTCGCCCGTCCTGCGATTTCCAGCGCTCCAGTATCTGCAGCGTCGCATCGCACGATCCATCATCCAGCACAATCAGCTCGAGTGAGGGTCCGCACTGCTCCAACACGCTGCGCACCGCCTGATCGAGATAGCGCGCACCGTTGTATACCGGCATGAGTACGGAAATCTCGGGAACTGTGCTCATGTCAGATCGGATTCGAACCTGGAATGAAGCGATGCGAAAAATCGCCCGTACTGTGCACGCCCCAGTTCCCTGAAATGACTTCCGCGTTCCACCCATGTGCGCCGAACAGAGTCTGGTATCGCGAGGACCTGGTCCAAGCAACGCTGCAGGTCACCCGGCTGCGCCTGATTCACATTAAACACCTGAATGCTGCCCGGGAACATCGCCTCCAGTCCGGCAAACTTCCCAGCGTAATAGGCACTTCCTTGTATGGCAATCACCGGAACTCCCTGAGCAATGGAAAAAAGTGCACTGTGATAGCTTCCGCTCAGGGTGACGCTGCAAGTGAAGGCCAGATCCACCACATCGGAGGGGTCGCTGGGAGTCTGATAGTCCGAAGTGATGGGGAGTGCCTTCAAGAGGGAATAGGCTGCCGTTTCATCATTTGAGCCGGGATGCAACAGATCGATGGGCAGTGGGCAAAACTCAAAATTTCCAGCACTTTCAACGCGCAGGTTTTGCAGTTCGGTGCTCAGCATTTCCAGGGCGGAATCGTTCACCCCGGCATAACTGCTCAGTCGCACGGTGATGCCCATGCGCAGACCCTTCTGCGGGGCCATTCGGACTGGAATGATTTCGAGTGCATCATCCCCGGCGACGCAGACGCCGGGATGGGATTGCAGGTCCATCTGCTGCAAAAGAGTCGGACCCAGAACCGCCTCGCGCAGGGTCAATAAGTCGGCCTTGCCTAGAATCCGGGTAACCGCTTTTCGGAGGGCAGCATGCTCAATCGGACCCAACCCCTGTCCCAACAGCGCGGTGGGTTTGTGCAAATACTGCGCAAGGCTCAAGGACGTGAGCACCGACAACGCGTGTTCTTCAAAACTGTCCGTGAGAAACCCTCCGCCCGTCGCGATGACTGCGTCAGCGCCTTTCAGGAGATCCAACCAAAGCGCGGAGTCGGGGTGCGGAGAGCGGCAGAGCCGCGAGGCAAGGCGCTGTGGATGAGCGACACGCAGGTAACGATCCCGTTCGCGGATGCGGCTTCTCAGAAATCTGGGGAGCAGTCGGTAGGGAACATGGGACATGCGTTCGACAAGGGCACGTTGCGTCAAGTGATTCGAGACGGGTTCCGTTCCGGGAATCAAGCGCTGCAGGCGCTCGGGGTCACTGCATACGATTTGCAGCTGCGCGTCAGCCATGAGGGATTTGATCCTGCTGACCGCTCCCTGCAGCATCGCAACGTCCCCGAGATTTCGCAGGTGGTATCCACTGTTTTCGACGAGAATGCGCATGGGTAGGGGGATTGCTCTATCACTGCCAAATTCTACCACCAAACAGTGATCGCTTGAGCTTCGCTTCTATGGCCTCGTGCGGTACCACCAGAACCGTTGCAGGCGACTGCCAAACCAGCCGCTTCGGTTGAGCTGCTCGAGAAATTGAGATGCCATTGGGTGATTGCTGTGTCGCAACCATGGTTTGGACGCACCTGTGAAATGCAGGATGCGGGGACGCGAAATGAGTTCATCAACCAGAGGGCCAATCTCCTGCTTGTGCTCGCTCTCCATCCATCTCTCCCAGTAGTAGATGGGGTGCATGACATTCCAAGATGGATGCAAGCGCTGCCAGCAGTCATGCAGCAGGATATTGAGCGCAGTCTGATCCATATCGATCAAGTCCGCATAGGTGGGACCTGTTGCAAGCTCCAAGGCGCGTTCACTCACACGCAGTTCCCGCCAGCGACGCAGGTTCATGCACATCACACCGGAGTTGAAGAAGGGATTGTCCCCGGCGATCCCGTAGCACTCGAAGTGAGGAATGCCTCGCTCACTGGAAGCATAGGGAGCACCATAGCCCTGCACAGCCTTCACTGCCACGGATTCAGCCGCGTCAAACTGTTGCCACAGTTCGCTCAGGTCGGCATGTACCATCACGTCACAGTCGAGGTAGATGAGCTTGTCAAGATTCGGCAGGAGATCTGGCAGCATGAGCCGATAAAAGCATTCCCTCGACAGATGCCCTTTGCCGGGAATGGTCGCATAGGGTTCCGCCTGAGGCTGCAACCAGTGGATTTGTGCACCCGCATTTCCGTTGTTCAGGGCACGCTGAAGTTTGCGCCTGGAGCCTGAACTGATTCCACCGTCGATCAACCAGACTCGCAGATGAGAGGTAGGATGCAAATGGCTCGCAGCGGTGTAGACCATGACCGCCAATGGGAGCGCATAGCGTTCCTCGGTAGCGCAGGCGAGATCGATTGTGAGTGGGGAATCGTTCACAATGCGGGACTGTGGCTCCAGTTCGCCTGCTTGAGCACGCGGCCCAATCCGGGATGGGTCATTTTCCCCGAACCAAAGAAGTCCGAGGGAACCACTTCAAACACGGGAATGTCGTCTTCTACGATCCATCCCTTCTGAATCGTATGGAGCATGGGTTTGAGAAAATAATCGCCCGGAGGCAGGGAGAGGTGCGGGATTTCACAGCAAAGTTCGCCTGATGCGCTGCCGATCTCGACGGTGCAGGGGTTGATATCGGTGCCAACCGTGAAGATGCGATCTCCCTGAGCGTTGTTGATTCCAAAAGTGATGCTCTTGAGACGAGCCTGCAGCACCGCCGGAGCCAGCCGAAATCGGATCTGGATGGATGTATCGGCTTCAACCTGTGGGTGAAGTTCACCGTCGGCAGTGGTCACGCGAAGATCCATGAATTGTTCGCTGTGGTAGGACTCGCCGATTTCCGATTTTTGCCTGGAGCGATAGCGACGAATGACCTCTTCCGTGGGTCCGGAGCACTTGACGCGCCCCTGTTCGAGCAGGATCGAACGCGGACAGAGCTGACTGATCGTCGCCATGTTGTGGCTGACGAAGAGCACAGTGCGCCCGTGTCGAGAGACCGAATCCATCTTCTCAATGCATTTTTTCTGGAAGTCGAGGTCTCCAACCGCGAGCACCTCATCCACAATGAGGATTTCGGGTTCCAAGTGGGCGGCGACAGCGAATCCGAGGCGCACATTCATCCCACTTGAATAGCGCTTGATCGGAGTATCGATGTGCCGTTCAATGCCGGAAAAGGCGATGATTTCATCAAGCTTGCGATCAATCTCGATCTTGCGCATGCCCAGAATAGTTCCGTTCAGATAAATGTTTTCGCGACCCGTCAGTTCGGGATGAAACCCCGTGCCAACCTCGAGCAGTGCGGCAATGCGTCCACGCAGGCGTATTTCCCCTCCCGTGGGTTCGGTGATGCGACTGATGAGTTTCAGCAAGGTGGACTTACCGGCACCATTCTTCCCAATGATGCCAACCACTTCACCGGGCATGATCTGGATGTTGATATCCTGCAACGCCCAAAAATCCTGCTTTGACTCCGACTGTTCCCGACCCCGCAATCGCCTCAGCAGGCGCGACGTTTCTTCGCGCAGAGACGTTGCGCCGATTTCACCAAGGCGGTAGCACTTGCTCAGATTCTGAATGTCAATAATGGGATCAGGCATGGGTTGGGTTTCCAAGTCGGTTCCGGTCACGCATAATCGACAAAATCGCGTTGAATGCGGTTAAAGATCAAGATGCCCGAAAGCAGCACCAACAGGGTCAGGGTCGCACTGACCAGCACGTCGGTCGTCGTCAGGGTGGCAACTCCGAGAAACATCCCGCGATAGGCCTCCACAATTGCTGCCATCGGGTTGAGAAAAACCAGCCATCGGAGCTGCTCTGGGATCACAGAAGTCGGGTAGATCACGGGAGTCACGTACATCCATACCTGGATCAAGAAGGCTGAGATTTGTTGAAGATCCCGATATTTCGCGGTGAGTGCTGACATCCACAACCCCACACCCAGACTGAAGGCTGCAGTCTGCAGGATCACCAGCGGAAGGAACGCCAAAGTCCAGTCCATGCCGAAGGTATCGCCTGCATGGGTAAAGAAGCGGTAGTAGCCCCAGAAGCAGAGAAAGGTGACGAGTTGGATCGCATAGGCGATGAGGTTGGAAACCACAACGGAAATGGGAACCACCATGCGAGGGAAATAGACCTTGCGGTACAGATTGGCGTTGGTGATGAGCTGCGTTGAGGTCCCCTGAAAACAGGTCGAAAAATACGTCCATCCAAGCATTCCACAGAGATAAAACAGTGGTTGTGGCAACCCGTCCGTCGAAAGCCCGGCGACCCGTCCGAAGATCACGGTGAAGACCAGCGTCATCAGGAGGGGTTGGATGACAAACCAGGCAGGCCCCAGTATGGTCTGCTTGTACTTCGAAACGAAGTCACGCATCACCAGGAAACGCAGCATGTCCCGGTAGTGCCAGAGCGCCTGGAGATCAAGCTGAAACCAGGAACGGGAGGGACGGATCACCACCTCTTCAACCGGGAGATCAGGTTTGGATTCGGGCATGTCGGTTGCATTGAGTAGGGACGCTACCGCCAGTGGACACCCAAACAACAGGAGTCCCTGGCCTGTCAGCGACTATCGGATCGTTCGCACGTTGGGTGGAACGTTTGTGTTAAAAAGTTATTCACAATTCCTCACAATGGTAAAGGTTTTCTTGGGTTGGCGTGGTGGAGCGGGCAATTGCGTCACTCACCATGCCTTTTTGCTTGATCAACAGATGAAGGGGCACACCGCAACCAAGCCCCTGGCACCGTTGGTCCATTGCGTGCTTCCTTGTCAAACAGGCACTAAAGCATCCCACTATCGGCAAAACTGTAGTACCCACAACCCGCTCCACAACCCGTGCGCCCCACGATCACGTGATCGTGCAAATCGATGTCGAGGATCTCCGCAGCTGCACGCAGGCTGCGTGTCACTTTGATGTCAGCCGAGCTGGGACTGGGATCCCCAGAAGGGTGGTTGTGCACAAAAATTACCGCCGATGCGTTGAGTTTGATGGCTTCGCGAAAACACTCACGAGCGTGCACCAGACTCCCACTGACCGTGCCTGACGTAACCTCACGAGCCTTGATCAGGCGATTTTTGCGGTTGAGGGCAAGAACCCAGAATTTTTCAACCTCCAACGACTGCACGATGGGCTGGAAAAAGCGAAAGACACGCTCGGGAGCATCCATCAAAGTGGGTTGATCCATGTGGGCGCTCAACACGCGTTTCGCAATCTCCATGACGGTCTTCATTTGCAAGGCCTTGACCTTGCCGATGCCGTGCACCGCCGTGAAGTCCTCAACCGACCAGCGCGTCAGCGCATTCAGCGAACCCGCCTCTGCCATCAGATCGAAAGAAATCTCAAGCACATCTTTCTGTTTGCTGCCGCTGCGCAGGAGCATCGCGAGCAATTCCACATCGCTGAGTGCTTCGGCACCCAGTTGTTCGAGACGTTCCTGCGGTCGTCCCTCTTCAGCAAGCAGGCGCAGTTTCATGTTGAGGATTCCGTAGCATTCCAACGCAACGGATTGATCGGTGGAGGTTCATGGAGGAAAATCGAGAACTAAACCAAAACCGCAATTCGCTCCAAGGTCAACCTCAAAAATGCACACTTGTTCACTTCTTTTGATTCCTTACCCCAGCCGTTGATTCGCGAATTCTCGCAATTGGAGCCGAATCGCTTCGAAAAGGAGGTTGAATCCCTCGCCAATCAATTTGAGGATCAACCGATGCACCGACGACTACCCATGACGACAATTGTCGCAATCGGAGCCCTTGTGCGCGACTGTGGCCAGCCGGAGGTTTGCACTTGAATCTAGCCTATTGGAATCAGGTCAACCGCAACTACGAATCCGAGATTCTCAGTGTATGGGACCGCGAACAGACCGGTTGCATTCCACGCCTGCTGAACATAGCCTTGCAGGAAATACCGGACCGAAGTACAGCTGCCGATCTCGGGTGCGGCGTCGGAAAGTTTCTTCCACTCCTGTGCACACGATTTGAAACCGTGCATGCCTGTGATTTTGCACAATCGGGCCTGGATCGCGCACGTCAGCACTGCAATACCGGGCACTGCCACCCTCTCCGCTTCCACTGCGTTGATCTGACAACAGACCCCATGCCCTTCGATCCGGTGAAGCTGGCCCTGTGCATCAACGTATTGCTCATGCCTTCACTGGACGAACGCCTGCGGGCGTGGCGGTCGGTCTGCAACCAGGTCGATCATGGAGGATGGTTGCTTCTCGTGGTTCCCTCTCTGGAATCCATGCTGCTGGAACAACATTTGGAACGGGATTCATTGCTGCAATCGGGCCTAAGCTGTGAACAAAGTCTGCGCCACACCCTTCCCGAACACAGCAGCCTTCTCGAACTGCACCAGGGCGTTCACCGCATCGAAGGATGCCCGACCAAACACTACCTTCGAGAGGAATTGCAGGATTTGCTCACATCCCACCAACTCGAACCCATCAGGTGGGAACGTCTGCGCTACTCGGCTTCAGCAGAATCTGGAGATGCGCTCTGGGACTGGTGCGTACTCTCGCGAAGAATGGAGCAGGTTTGACTGTTAAGGAACTCCGGTTTTTGCAGTTTTACGGCAACAGGCTAACCTCTCTGTTTCTACCCTTCGCTGAATGCTCAGCGGGAGAGCTGAACCCTGAACCCAATTATCATGCAAACCTTAAAAAGGATTCTGTGTATGGCCATGATGCCATTGATTACCCACGCAGCCTCCGTCGAGGTCAAACTCGATGTCGAGCAACAAGAGGCCCCCATCAACCCGATGATCTACGGACAATTCATCGAACACCTGGGTCGATGCATCTACGGGGGAATCTGGGCGGAAATGCTGGAGGACCGCAAGTTTTACTTCGAAGTCACTGCTGACTATGCTCCCTACACGGGTCTCGTCGACACGGAATTTCCCGTTATCGGAGCATCTCCCTGGGAGATCACTGGAAATGAAAAGGGACTCAAAATGGTCAGCAAGGACTCATTTGTGGGGGACCACACCCCCAAGCTGAAGGCCGGCACAGGCATTCGTCAGCACGACCTCGCCTGGGAAAAGGGCCGTGGATACGAAGGCTACGTATGGTTGAAACGCGCAGGTGATTCGAATGCAAAAGTCAAGGTGAGCCTGGGTGGAGTCAGTCAACCTGGCACCTTCGAGTGGACCGTCAGTGGAGACGACTACCAGAAGTTTTACTTCAACTGGGATGGCACTGCCGATACCGCAAAAGGAACCTTCGCGATTGAAGTAATTGAGGGAGCCGTTTACGTCGGAACCGCCTCCGTTATGCCTGATGACAACATCCAGGGCATGCGTGCGGACACACTCGCGCTGCTCAAACAGCTGGATGCTCCGATCTATCGCTGGCCAGGTGGTAACTTCGTGAGCGGATACGACTGGCGCGATGGTGTCGGTGATCGTGACCGCCGTCCTCCCCGTCGCAACCCGGCCTGGGATGGTGTCGAACACAATGATTTTGGAACCGACGAGTTCATTGCATTCTGTCAGATGGTCGGAGCCGACCCCGTCGTCACCGCAAACATGGGATTCGGTGACGCCTACTCCGCAGCCCAGTGGGTGGAATACTGCAATGCCGGAGGTGAAACCATCGGAGGCAAGATGCGCATCGAAAATGGCACTCATGAACCGTTCGACGTGAAATACTGGTGCGTTGGCAACGAAATGTGGGGGACCTGGCAGCTCGGCTACATGCACCTCGACCAATACGTGCTCAAACACAATCGGGCAGCCCGGGCCATGTGGGATGTTGATCCTGATCTCGTCCTGGTAGGATCAGGTGACATTCGCTCGCGCAGCACCGGACTCAACAGTGACCGCGAACGCGGCTGGTCCGAAGGATTGCTGGAAGACAGTGCGGACCACATGGACCTGATCTCTGAGCACTTTTATGCGGGTCGCACCCCGTGGTCCGAAGATCAGCGCGAACCTGTGGAACTGCACGTGACACGCATTGCGGAGTTCATTCGCATGATCACATCCGAGCATCGCAAGTTGCAGGCAAGCATGCCCCAGCTCGAGGGACGCACCGTTCCCATCGCCATGACCGAATGGAATTACTGGCACCGCGAGTATGAATACGGTGAACTCGGCTGCATCTATGACCTTCAGGATGCTCTCGGCATCGCTGCAGGTCTGCATGAGTACTATCGTCAAAGCGATCTGGTTCAGATGGCCTACTACGCTCAGACCGTCAACGTGATCGGCGCGATCAAGACGAACCGAACTGAAGCTGAGTTTGAATCGACCGGACTGATTCTCAAGATGTACCGGGAACACTTCGGAGACATCCCGCTCGCGCTCGACCAGGACTTCGGATCGATGGATGTGGTGGCTGCACTCGCCGACGAAGGCAAGACGCTGACCGTAGCGGTGATGAACCCCACCACAGAATCTGCGACCGTCAAGCTTGACCTCAAAGGCAGCAAGATGGGGAACAACGCATCCATGCATTGGGTGACAGGGCCAGACACCGGCGCGTTCAATACCCCGGGCAAGGAACGCAATATCGACGAACACAGCAAGGAGTCGGTCGATACAAGTGACGGACTCAAGGTGCCGGCACTGAGCGCAACGATCTTCCGCATTCCGCTGGCATAAGGTTTATCGGATCACCCATTCAACGTTTCAACGGCGTTGGGATGCAAGCATCCCGCGCCGTTTGCCTTGTACGGGATTCGACAGGACGCACACCAGGAGCGTCGAAGTCAGGGAATGAACAACTCTGCCAGCGGCAGGTTCTGCTCCCGAATTGCATCCAGAAACAGTTTCGCATAACACTCAGCCCCCTGCGGACTCAAGTGCGTGTTATCTGCCTTTCCATCCGGGAAAAAGGGGTGTTCACCTGGTTCGTAGACCAGATGCAGGTGCCGGGATTGCTCGGGTCCCAACTCGATTAATTTACGCTCCGTCAGCAGTTGCATGTCGACAAAGGGAACCTGTAACTCCAGAGCAAGCAACCGGACCACGAGTGGATAGGCTCCATGAGTGTCGACCAGTGTGCCAGATTCATTAAAATTCCGCCGCACAATCGGAGTCATGAGCAATGGAAACGCTCCTTTGGCCCGCGTTTCGCGCACATATTGACTGAGATGCTCCCGATACCCCGTATAGGCGTGGGAATAGCGTTCAGGGGACTCCACCTTCTGATCGTTGTGTCCGAACTGGATCAGCACCCAGTCCCCCGGTTGCAATCGATCAAGCACGACTTGCCAGCGGCCCTCCGTTCGAAAGCTGCGGGAACTGCGCCCATTGACCGCATGGTTTTCAAAACGAACATTCGCTGCCACGCGCGTTTTAAGGGCCTGACACCAGCCTCGCTCGGGATTGCCCGCATCGATGGGTTTATCCGCCATGGTTGAATCGCCGATGGAAAATACTGTCAGCACGTGTTCAGTTGAAGCAAACGAGAGCATTGCCAACAGGAAATGCGCTGCGAGGGTGACAAGCCAGCGATAGAGTTGCATGGGGGTGAATCTGGACTCAAAAATGGGGTGAACCGGAGCCATCAAAACCTGAAACCCCTTTGATTCCAAGTGTGATTGTCAGGTGAATTTTCGGACAGTCATGACAGGGATCGCACCACTGCTTTCAACACTTCGACAGAATGATGGGCCAGGCGCGGCAGGTTGGTCGCAAAATCCAGCTGGGCACTTCCGTCCGCACGATCCGAAATGATGCGGACAATCAAAAATGGAATGTTGTTGACCGTGCAGACCTGAGCGACAGCCGCGCCTTCCATATCCACCGCATCGAGTCCCAAATCGGGCAAGTGCGAACGGTCTGTGATGAACTGGTCACCAGTTCCGATGCACCCGGTACGCATGCGAACTCCCGATAACTCGACCCCAAGCGCTGCTTGCACGCATTGAGGATCACTTTCGAAATAACGAAAATCGGTAAACGGGATGTGCCCACGTTCAAACCCCAGTGCCCGCACATCAAGGTCGTGATGAACGAGACGTTCTGCGATCAGCAGATCTCCCGGATCCAGATCAGCTGCTACTGCACCTGCAACTCCGGTGAACAAGACAGCTCGCACGTTGCAACGGTCGAGCAGGTGCTGCGTGATCAGGCTCGCAAAGACCTTTCCGATACCAGACTTGCACACGACCACTGGTGTCTGGTAGAGCTGTCCCCAATGCAGGGCAAATCCATTCCACACTTCCGTCGATTCCAGCTCCACACAGGCGAGGCATTCGCGAATTTCTTCCTCCATCGCACCCAGGATGAGCACTCGGGTTTCAGTCGATCGCGATAGCTTGGGATTCATGGTTGAGCAACCAACAAGCGTCAGTTTCCACTCTTGAAGGATTCAAAAGTGTGCAGGAAAAGGCCGGACCGCAACTTGGGTTCAAACCAGGTGCTCTTCGGCGGCATGATCTCATCTGCGTCCGAGATTGCCATCAACTGCTCAACGGTGACCGGAGCCATGGAAAACGCGACGGCTGCTTCGCCCGAGTCGACTGTTTGTTTCAAATACGATGTGCCACGGATGCCTCCTGCGAACTCGATATGCTCAGCCGTGCGCGGATCCTCAACCCCCAGTAACGGGTCGAGAATCAAGCGCTGCAAGTGGCTCACGTCGAGGGCATCCACCGGACTGGAAACCACTTCATTCTCAAAGCTCAGTTCATACCAGGACCCGTCCAGATACATGCAGACCCGACCCGATGCCGCCGGCGGCATGGCGGTGACGGTGCTGGTGGCCCTGTTCCTGCGCAATCCGCCCCGGCCCCTGGCGCCGGACACCGCCAGCGCCCTGGGCGAGCCGGACGAACCGATTTTCCGCAACCCCCATGTGATCGTGGTG
>JBEGIR010000006.1:0-57500 GCA_040224245.1 Puniceicoccaceae bacterium
ATGCGTCCCCGACGCATTGGTACGACATTTGCCAATGATTCCGGATTTTCCCTCTGAGTCCTCCATACCCGCGTTCCTTCTTCCGTAGCCGCGTTCCTTCTTCCCTCCGTAGTCCCGATGCGTCGGGAGAGAATTCGGACCTCGTGCACGTTCGCAGCACCTTGCCACTCCAACGCTTCCGAATTCTTCCGAATTCGCCTACGGCCAATGCTTTCGAATGCGTCCCCGACGCATTGGTACGACATTTGCCAATGATTCCGGATTTTCCCTCTGAGTCCTCCATACCCGCGTTCCTTCTTCCGTAGTCGCGTTCCTTCTTCCCTCCGTAATCCCGATGCGTCGGGATAGAATTCGGACCTCGTGCACGTTCGCAGCACCCTGCCACTCCAACGCTTCCGAATTCTTCCGAATTCGGCTACAGCTGGTGATACTTGCTGATACTTCCGGATGCTCTCTCGGCGCATCAGCACGACGGACAAGAAGCATTCAGGATGCAGACGAAGGGAAATCCTAATCAATCCTGCCCTCGTCATAGTCGATCAGATCCGCAAAACTGAGCAGATCCTCCCGGTCGGCGACGCCCATCTCGGCCTTGACTTCATTCACCTTCTCCCGCCCCATTTCGCTCATGCCCATCTGCACCATCTTGCGATTCCACACATGTACACGCAGGTCATCGGGCAAGCACTTCGCCAACTCACGGTCCAGCTCTTCGGCATCCGTGCAGCTGCGAACGAGTTCGATCACCTGATCCGGTTCCACGCCGAGATGCAGGCACAGGAAGCGGTCAAAGCCCTTGGTGAAATTGCGCTGATAGCTCTTTGGCAGTTCGCCATTGAGATGTTTGCGAATTTTGGCGAGAAAGCGCGGCAGATGCAGCAGCCCGTTCGCATGCGGTTGATAGGGGGACGGTAGGTCCTTCAGAATGCCACCCGTTGGCCCCTGATCCGTTCCGGCAAATTGATCGCGATAGTCCATGGCAGCATTCATGCACGCATGCAGGCGAAATTGCAATGCACGGTTGCAGCGCACCGGAGGCAAGGGGTGGTTCCGAAAAATCAGTCGCGCAATGCAAAGGTACCCGCCTCCACGTGCATGACCTGCCAATCGAGGTCCGACGGGTGTCGGGGCAGGCTCGTGCCACTGGCAAATACCTGACAACCCCGCGCAAAAATACTCCAGAACCGTTCTTTACGCGCATCATCGAGTTCACCCAGAATGTCATCGAGCAGGATCACTGGCTTGCGCGCCAGCACCGTCTCAATGATTTCGATCTGAGCCAACTTGAGTGCCAGCGCAACACTGCGCTGTTGCCCATCGGATCCATGAGTTTTCGCGCCAAATTCCTGCACCTCAAAAGAGTAATCATCACGATGCGGTCCGATCTGCGTCGACCCGGTCACTCGATCCCGCTCAAAGCCACTTGCCAGACGCTCGAGATACCGTTCTTCCGAATCGAGTTCCAACGAGGGTCGATAGCTCACTTCACCAGCCTCACTGTCCGCAAGTGTGGCATAGTTTCGCTCGAAGCACGGGGCAAAGCGCTGCATCCACTCGCGACGACGGGTCATGAGGAAAAAACCCCATTTGGCGAGTATGCGATCAAAGGCGACGACAACCGTTCGATCCATTCCAGACTTCAGCGAATGGTTGCGCTCCTTTAATGTGCGATGATAGGCCTGCAGTCCGCGGAGGTATTCCCTGTCGAGCACCGAAAAAAGGAGATCGAAGAACCGGCGACGGGCCTGTGGACTGAGTTTGATCAGTTGGGTGTCATCTGAAGCAAACACCACGCTCGGAAATTGTCCGACAAAATCGGCCATGCGCTCAACCGGAGTTTCATCAAGGCGCACGTTGCGCGTTCGGGAACTGAGCTGCAATTCGACCTGCACCGGAACCGAATCCCGCTCGGAATGAACTTCGTAAATCACACGCGCCTGGCGTTTCCGATTCATGATGAGTGGTCCAAGTTCATGAGTGCGAAAAGAACGCACAGCCGTGAGCAGGGAGAGTGCCTCAAGCAGGTTGGACTTACCCTGCCCATTGGACCCGAGCAGAAAGGTCGGACGGTTCACGTCAAATTCCAGACGGGCCAGTGCAATATTGCGGTAGTGTTCGAGACTGATGTGGGAAATGTTCATGGCTCACCCATCACAGATCATCGATCGAGATCACGCGGCTTCCGCCCTGCCTCCGATGCTCATCGCCCTCTCTCCAAAGTTGTGTCAGGGCACGCAACAGCTCCTGCCAGTCCTGCTCTGTGGTCTGCCAGCCAGCGCTGAACCGCAGGTGTCTCCTGGCCTCTGCTTCGTCCACCCCCATGGCGAGCAGCACACGGGATACGCTGGCATTGCCTGTGGAACAGGCCGAACCCGCCGCAGCCGCAACGCCCAAACGGTCGAGTCCTTCGATCCAGCGAGTCGCATCATCCTGCGGAAGAATAACACTCACGGTGTTCCAGAGCGACGATTCCACCGGAATCAGAAAGCGAACCCCCGGGATCGCCTTGGCCAGAGCATCCTGAAACTGCTGCCGCCAAAGGATTCGCTGCCGGATGGCAGAGACATCACTGGCCCACTCCGTGTGCACTTCCAGCGCAGCCTGCATGGCGAGAATGCCCGGCACATCCTCGGTTCCCGCACGGATGCCCGCTTCCTGTCCTCCGCCCAGTTGTCCGCAGATTCGACCGAAGCGACCGGATTGCTTGAGAAATCCGACTCCTTTGGGACCACCGAATTTGTGTGCACTTCCGCAAAAGGCATGCACATCGCTCCAGCCCGACAGTGGCAATTTACCAAGGAATTGAGTCGCATCACAGAAGTAAGCAAGCCCACGTTCCCTGCACCAGGTCGCTGCCCGGTGCCAATCAAAAACTTCCCCTGTCACATTATTGGCCGCCATCATCACCACTCCTGCAATGTGGGCATGAGTCGCAGTGAGCGCTTCGAGCTGCTCGATGAGGTCGGTACGCGAGGAAGGGCGAAACCAGCGAATGCGCTCAGGTACAAGGGTGGTAGCAGGTTCGACCACGCAGGAATGTTCCAGTTCCGAAACCAGCAGGCACTGCTCCGGAGCGAGCTGTTCCAAGGTGGAGCGTAGCCATAGGTTGCAGGCCTCGGTCGCACCCGAGCAAAAGACCAGGCTGTCCGGTTTCACTGCCAGGCACTCCGCCATGCGTTCACGGGCACGGCTCAGGACGGCACGAACCTGCGCAGCCATGCGATAGCTGGCAGATGCATTTGCCCAGTGCATGCGGCTGGCGTCGAGCCAGGCATCTCTTGCAGCCTCACAGAGCGGGGTGGTCGCATTGTGGTCGAAATAGCGCATCAGCGATCAGGAAGTCGAAGCACTTGCCCAGGGCGAAGGTCATTGACACTGTGGAGCACGCTGCGATTGGCCTGAAAGATCGCCTGAATGTAGTCCGAGCTGCCATAAAACCGCAGGCTGATCGCATAGAGGGAATCCCCCGGACGCACCTCATAGCTCTCCGGAATGCCGTCTCGTGCATCCGTCTGTGGCAGCTGCTGCTGCGCAGCCTGTCGCGTCTGGGAATCCACGACCAGTTCCCGGGTTTCGACAGCGTCGGCTGCGTCCGCAGTCGTGCTGGGTTCGGACTGCGCAGCCGGGGTTGCCGGACTGCTGAGAATCTCGCGCATGGTATCCTGGGTTCCGCTCAAGCGCTCACGCAGGCTGGTATTGGTGCGCTGCAGCTCAAGCATTTCCGCATTCAGCGTTTCCACCTGGCGCTTGAGCGCGGCAATGGTTTCGAGTAATTCCATGCGGCTGACAGCATCCTTGAAAGGATTTCCGGGCAGTGAAGTGGCAAATTGTTTTTTGGCGCTCACGATCAGCTCCTGTACCAAGGGGGCCTCGCGGCTGTCCGGATTCAATTCCAGATACCGGTGGAAATGATAGATGGCGAGCACGGGTTCATCCTCATAGCGCAGGTAGATCACTCCGGTTTCCAAATGGGACTCAGGCGCATACGGGTATTTGTCAATCACGCGATGAAACAGTTCCAATGCGGCCTCCACATCGCCTTCACGCATCTTCTGCTTCGCCGCCTGGTACTCGGCACTGTCCACTTCAATGAAGGAGTCCGGTCCGGTCGGAGTGCAGGAGACCCAGAGGAAGCACAGGGATGGGTAAAGCAGACATAAAACTGCGATTCGCTTGAGCATTATCAGCGATTCAAGCACTTCCCCGTCGAGGGTCAACGGATAAGCTTTGCTCATACAACACACTCCCTCACTTAACGAATCAACTAATCCCCCGGCCCGAGGGCATAAGCATTTGATTTTCGGGCGCATCCGCATGCACTCAACAGTGCACTTGGTTCCGTTCCGAAGGGGTGCCATCACAACAGTAGTCGTCCCTTCGGGGTGGTTCCGAAGTCTCTTTATTTCTGAAAAACCCACCCCATCCCCATGACTGAATCCAGTTTTGAGTCCATCTCCCACGAGGCGAGAGTGTTTCCGCCTGCACCCGAGTTCAGCGCTTCTGCGCGGCATGCAAATATGGAGGCCTACCAGAGCGAATATCAGCGCAGTCTGGCAAATCCGGAATCCTACTGGGATGCCATTGCGCGGGAGTTGCACTGGTTCACTCCCTGGAAACAGGTGATCAATGAGAGCGAAAAGCCTTTTTTCAAATGGTTTGAAGGTGGAACCACCAATGTTGCCTACAACTGTGTGGACCGCCAGGTCAAACTGGGAAATCACAACAAAGCCGCCATCATCTGGGAAGGAGAGCCAGGTGAAGGAGACGCGCGCGTGCTGACCTACTGGGATCTCTATCGTGAGGTCAATCGCTGTGCGAATGCATTGAAAAAGCTTGGTCTGAAAAAAGGGGACCGCGCGGCAATCTACCTGCCAATGATTCCTGAGCTGGCCATTACCACGCTGGCCTGCGCAAAGCTGGGCATCATTCATACGGTGATCTTTGCGGGGTTTTCGTCCAACTCCATTCGGGATCGCGTCATCGACTGCGGTGCCAAGCTGGTGATCACCGCTGACGGGGGGTGGCGTCGCGGTCAAATCCTCAACCTCAAATCCATTGTGGACGAGGCCATCGCCGACTGCGATTCAGTAACCGACGTGATCATCGTCAAACGAGGACATGGCGATCCCTTCCCCTGCCGCGTCAAGGAGGGACGTGACAAGTGGTACCATCGCATCATCCAGGAGCAACCCATTCATTGTGAACCCGAAGCAATGGATGCAGAGGATGTGCTGTTTTTGCTCTACACCAGTGGCACCACAGGGAAACCCAAGGGCATCATTCACACCACGGGTGGATACATGACCTACGCATTTCACACCATGCGCACCGTCTTTGACCTGCGGGCAGAGGATGTCTACTGGTGCTCTGCAGACATCGGCTGGATCACCGGACATTCCTACATCCTTTACGGTCCGCTGCTCAACGGTGCCACCGTTGTCATGTATGAGGGTGCTCCCAACTGGCCAGATCCCGGTCGTTTCTGGGATATCATCGAAAAATATGCCGTGACCATTTTCTACACCGCACCCACCGCGATCCGTGCATTCATGAAATGGGGCGAGTCCTGGCCCCGTAAATATGACCTCTCGAGCTTGCGTCTGCTCGGTTCAGTCGGTGAACCCATCAATCCTGAGGCGTGGATGTGGTACCATGAAGTCATCGGCGCAAGCCGCTGTCCCATCGTCGATACCTGGTGGCAGACCGAAACCGGCGGCATCATGATTTCACCCATCCCGGGAGCCACCCCAACCAAGCCGGGGAGTGCCTCTTTTCCGGTATTTGGGGTCGATGCGGACATCGTTGACGACGACGGCAATACGGTAAATGCTGGCTTGCTGTGCATCAAAAACTCCTGGCCAGGCATCATGCGCGGGATCTGGGGAGATGAGCAGCGCTACCGCGATACCTACTGGTGCAAATGGGATGGAAAATACTATTTCCCAGGGGATGGCGCCCGTCGAGATGCCGATGGATACCTATGGATTCTAGGTCGAGTGGACGATGTCGTCAACGTATCGGGTCACCGCATTGGTACCGCCGAACTCGAAAGCATTTTTGTCGGTCACTCCAATGTGGTGGAAGCCGCCGTCATCGGAACACCCCACGAGATCAAGGGTCAGTGCCTGGTTGCGTTTGTCACACTGAAGTCGGGCGTCGACCCCAACGAAGCCATCGAACGGGAGTTGAACGATCTGGTGATTCAGGACATTGGCAAATTTGCAGTACCCGAGCGCATTATTTTCGCAGCTGACCTGCCAAAGACGCGCTCCGGCAAGATCATGCGCCGACTGCTGCGCGATATCGCCGAAGGCCGAGCACTGGGCAATGTCACCACGCTCGCCGATCCGTCCGTCGTGGAAAGTCTCAAACGCCACTACAGCGAAAACTGATCCGGGGAAACGTCCCACCTGATTCTGGGACGACTCCACGCAACACGTTGCCCTGTTCGGGAGAACATGGACATCCTGCGTGTTCAAGCACACTTGCCACACAAACGCATCCGAATTCTTCCGAATTCGGCTACAGGAAGGCAAACGCGTCCGAATACTCCCGAATTCGGCGACAGGAAGGAGTTCGACGCACCGGGACGCTCAGGATACCGTGCCCGAAAGGTCTTCACCCGTGCGGTACCCCTCCATTCGGAACCACAGCAGCGACAACAGCGGCAGCAATAACAGCAGCAGGAACTGTCCGCAGACGCCCTCGATCAGCACGCGATTCCAAAATCCTTCAGAGGCAGGGATGCGTTCAAAATACCAGAGCAGCAGGGACGGAAATAGGACCAACATCCAGTGAGTCAGTGAAGCCAAAACATAAGGAACGCGATTCCCGGAGTCCGGTGATCGGCTGCGCCAATACAACAACAGGGCAAACATCCCCAGCATGACTGGCAGCATAATGCCACGCAGCGGTACGTATTGGGATTCGAAAAAAAGTCCTGACAGCAACGTGATCAGCAATCCCGCTCTTCGGGAATGCTGCATGGCCGGAAAAAACACAAAAACCCACCAGACGGGCACATAGAGCGCCACATAACTGGCAAAAGCATTGATCTGTGAGGCAGTGAACCAGATCAGCCCATAAATGACCGCGTAGGTCAGGCCATGTCGAAGCTTCCCCATGAATCAATGCCTGTCTATGGATGCGCAAGAGGGCAAGTCCACACCGTGTATTGACTGCACCATGCCCGCAAAGCTGCCAAACCTGTTTCAGCCGCTGCCATTTTGGCTCCGTGCATTCAACATCGATTCGATGCGCGCGTCCAGAGACGCAAAATACGCATCAATGCGATCATTGACCTTCGCCTCCATGACACGCTGCACCACATCCTCTGCGATCTGATTTGCAACTTCACGGGAAACCTCGCGCGCGGTGGGCGCAGCAATCTGCTGGGAATACTCGCGAGCCGCTTGCCGGGCGGTGGTCTCGCTGATTTCCTTTGCCGACTGACGGGCCACGCTGGCCGCAATGCGCTCCGCATGCTCGGCAGCGACACGCCGGGTCTCCTCCCCTGCAATATCGCGAACCATATCCGGCAACACACGACTGGTCATTTGACTGATCACCGGAACCGCATTCTCGCGAATGGTCTCACGAATGAGATCTGAAGACTCACCTTCAATCACGGCCAACGCGCGCTCACGGATCAGATCCGACAACACATCCTTGGTCAACTGCTCAGCAATTCCGTCTGCGCGCTCGCGTGCAGCCTCGCTGGACACCTCACGGGCAACAGTCTGTGCAACACGTTCGACAATACCAGGAGCAACTTGCTCTGCAATCTCGCGGGCAACGCGCTCCGCAGTCGCCGTACTGACCGACTGGGCTGCACTCTCAGCAATCTGGCTGGCGATCGAGTTGGCGATCTGCTCAGAAGTGCTGCGAGCCACGTCCCCTGCAATTTTTTCAGCCACGGACTGCGCCACGCGCATGGCCTGATCTGCAGCGATGTCAGCGGTCACGTCTTCCGCAACACGCTGGGCGACATCTTCGGCCTTTGCCCGGCTCAATTCAGTTGTTACCTCGCGGGCGGTCTCTGCGACGATGCGCTCAGTCTGCTCCCGTGCAATTTCTCCGGCGACCTCGCGCGCAACAGATTCCGCCACCTCGCGGGAGCGGTCGCTGATCACGTTTCGACCCTCGCGCTCGACAAGCTTTCGAATCTGGGGTTCGGATACTTCACGCAGCAGCTCCGCAAAGCGATGATCGAGCAACAACTGCACCTGCTCGCGCGTATATTGCTCCGCCACCTGCCTGACCATGCCGGGGGCTTGGGAGTGTGCAATCTCTCGGGCGGTATCCTCAGCAAATTCAGCGCAGACTGCAGGCGCAACCGAAGCTGCGGATTCGCGAGCGACCTGCTCGGCAACTTCCCTGGCGATGCGCTCACCTGTGGTTTGCGCTGTTTCCTTGGCAATTTGAGTCGCGATCGGTTCCGCAACCGATTGAACCACCTGTTCGGCATGCTGAGAAGCGATAAACGGTACACTTTCCCGTACCAGGGTCTCTGTAAGTTCACGAGCCACCTGTTCACTCACGGCACGCGCAATGGGATCGCTCACCTCCGTGGCAATTTGCCGCGCGGTTTCCTGCGCCTGGCGTTCACCCAGTTCGCGGGCCAGTTCCGCAACCAAATCCGCGCCCATTCCACTTGCGATGGATTCGAGGACCGGACGCGCAACGGCATCGGCATTTTGTCGCACAAACGCCTCCGCATGTTCTCTCAGATGACGCTCCAGCGCCTCTGGGGCAAACGATTGCACCGACTGTGTCGTCAACTCCCGCAAGAGCGGTTCGGCCAATTGTTCGATGATTGGGCGGGCAACCGCCTCGACCTCGGCCTGAGTTTTCTCCCGTGCCACCTCAGGCACGAGCGAAGCAACAGTTTGACGGACCTCGGACTGCACCACACCGGGAACTGTTTCACGCGCCATTGTTCCGGCAACCTCACGAGCAACAGAGTCGCTCACCTCCCGTGCGATTGGGGCTGCAATCTCAGAAGCCAACTGCCTTGCGACATCGCTGGCAACAGAATTGGCCTGCTGCTCGGCAACATGCTGTGCGGTCTGGCGTGCCTGTTCGACCGCAGTTTCCTGCGCCACATCGTTCGCCCGCTGCTCGGCAACACGCTCGGCAACCGTTCGCGCCACCCCGGCTGCAATATCCGAGGCAATGCGTTCGCTGACCTCCGCAGCAATGGCATTGGCAGTTTCCACTGCAGCCTCGTGCGCCACACGATTGGCAACCTCGTCCGCCACGGAGCGAATCACCTGAAGGGATTCGGACTCTGCAACCTCGCGGGCTACCTGCTCAACCGCCTCACGAGCAAGCTCTGGTGTCAGCTCACGGGCGAGTTCGCCCGCGCTGTTTCGTGCGGCCTCAGACACCACCTCTTCTGCAATCGGTTTTGCAATGATACGGGTGATCTCCGTCGCTACCTCCCGCGTGACCTGTGCGGCACTGCGCTCGGCAACCTCACGCGCAACTTCACGGGCGATGCTGCCCGCTTGCTCGCGTGCATGCTGCTCGGCAAATTCTTTGGCGTGCTGCACTGCCATCTCCCGCGCAATCGGGACCGCAGTACTTTCCGCAACCTCTTCGGCCTTGCGATAGGCGATGCGCTCCGCCACATCCCGCGCTGTCTCCTTTGAAACAATTTCCGCAACGGTTTCTGCTACACGGATGGCAGCAGGCCCGGCCTTGAGATAAGCCTCCTTCTGTCCGGTCTCCCGCGCGATTGCTTCGATGGTTGTGGTTGCAGTGTCACTTGCGATGGTACGCGCGGTTTCATCTGCGACCTCCCGCGCAATGCGGCTGGCGACCTCACCCACCACCTGTATGGCGTGCTTGCGCGATACTTCCTCAGAAACTTCAATGGCGTTTTTGATCGCCGTGCTGCGCGCCACCTGTGTCGCGACTTCCTGGCTGACGACCTTGGCGGTCTTGGCCGCTTCAATCTCCGCCTTTTCGGTCGCAACCTGATGTGAAACCTCCCGCGCGACCTTGTCTGCAACATCGCTGGCAATTTGGGAAGCCAACTCACGCAGACGGGATTCTGCCACCTCACGGGCCGTGCGTTCTGCCCAGCGCTCAGCAGCCCCCATTGCCACCTCGCGGGCGGTTTCCTCAGCTGCTTTCTTGGCAGAAATGCGGGCGATTTCGTTGGCAACAGACTCCGCCGCCAGTGAGGCCACCGGGTGGGCCACCTTACGGGCAATCGTCTCTGCCACCTCCCGCGCTTTGGGTTCGGCAATTTCGCGGGCATTCTTCTGCACCACTTCCCTCGTCATGCTGTCGATGCTGTTGCGAAGCATCAGTTCGAGCACATCGTCAGTGAAGCGACCGGAAAGTTCACCCGAAGCCCCTTCGCCAAAACGATCCTGCAGGTCATTCGCAACCTGTTCTGCCACCGTGCGCGCGGTCATTTCCGCACGCTTCAGAATGGACTCGATCACGTCATCATGCACGGACGGATTGGCATCGTGCAACTCAGACCGGAAACGCTGCATCCTTGCCTCAATGCGCTGATCCACCCAAGACTGAAATTCATCCTGTGAAGCGCTGCCAGCCTGGCCGGGCAGTTCGGTATGCAAATCCACCTCGTCTGCAATTTCATCGGTTACACTTCCCGCCAACACGACTTCCTCCGAAACCGCAGATTCGTCAGGCACATCCTGCGAAAGGGCAGCTGGTGCATCGACCTCCCCTTCGGACTCGGCCTCCGTCGGTGATTCTACTTCGGTATCGGATTCGCCAGAGTCGAGTTCGGAAAGCGGTTCGGGTTCAACTGGATCGGAAACAGACTCAGGCTCTGAACCAAGGACTTCCTCCTCCGACCCGGTTTCTTCGTTATCAGCCTGAGCTTCCGCTTCCATAACAGCATCCGCAGAAGTATCACCGCTAACGGATGACTCCGACTCCGGTGCAGATGCCTGCTCAACCGAATCACGCAACTCGTCCGCTGCAGGTTGATCGGAATCCTCCTCCGTGATCGCAATTGTCTCATCGGCATCACTCTCGGATGGCAGTGCATCACTGCGGTCTTCCGCAGCAACATCGGGCACTTCCGAATCTGCTTCCGGCGCAGATTCAGGCTCACTCTGAGCATCCCCAGAGGCCGCATCGGAGGATTGCGACGCCTTCGCTATCGCTTCAGCTTCCCGCTCGCTGTCGGTGAGCGCATCCGGGTCTCCATTCAAGAATGCCTCCACAGCAGTGTTGAGAGAATCAGAGGCCGCAGCACTCTCGGGTTCCTTTTCCCCCGGAGGTGCACCAATCAGCTCATCGTCGCCCTCATGTCCATCGATTTCGAGTTCCTGCCAAGGTGGATCTTCCTCTGCAGTATAGCTCACCGGCAGAACCATGACCTCAGATTCGGGGTTTTCGGTTTTGATCGCGGCTGCCTCGTCCAGAGTAGCGGTGTCGTTTCGGACATCTCCATCGACGGAGATCCACCAGCTGTCCTCCACTTCATTTTCTATCAACCAGGAGCGCAGATCATCCAATTTCATACTCAACTGCTACAAAAATACGCGCCAATAGTCAAGGTTCGAGAGCTTGTGAATAACATGTCAACAATCCTGCTAGTTCCGCTGTTCCAACGGGATAAGAATCGCAACCTCCCGCAACGAACGCAGGGATTCCGGCAGCTGTACTTCGCCGCGCTGGAAAAGCCCTTCCATTTCAGGTTCCACCGATACGAGGTCTCCCAAATACAGTCCCTCCGGCAAGCCATCCCCCAATCCGGAGGTGTACAGAGGCCGACGCTGCTGCGCATCCGCAACCACATCCTGTGGAACGTGTTGCACTTTTCCTTCGAGTGAATCCCATGCACGCTGTCCGGCTCCGGTAAACGCAATCGGTCGAACATCGTTGGCGGTATGCACTGTCACGCGAAAGGACGGACTGCTCACCAGCAACACTCGGCAATGACCCTCGCTGACTTCACTCACTCGCCCCACGAGTCCGTCCCCGGATACAACTGCAAGACCGGGTGTCACACCATGCCGATGCCCCTTATCCAGAACAAATCCTTCAAACCAGGCCGAAACTTCGCGCCGCACAATGCGGGCATATTCTGACCGAAAATCGACAACGGGTTCGAGTGACAACAGGCGTTCGAGACGATTCAGATAGTGCCGGGTGGCATGGCTTTGTCCCTGCTCCAGTCGTGCGCGCGCCAGCTCCCGTGACAAGCGGCGATTCGCGTCGATGAGTCGATTTTTGGAATGAAGCCGCAGTGCCGCGTAGTCCTGCAATTCCCCTACTGTGCCTGCGACTGTCAGTGCGGGAGCATGAAACAATTCCATACCGTGGTAGAGGATGGATTTTACAAACACGGGTGCCAAGATCCAGGCGAGCAATGCCAGCAATGCCCAGTATGACGCTCGGTGTTTTTTGGCGAAGGACTGGGATTTCATGATGGATTGAACGGGGAAATGACACGGATCGGGCTGAGCCGTCCCAGATTCATGCCAGCAATTGCAGTTACATCATGTTCTCTGTTGCTTTTTTGTACTCAAGCAACAACTCCACATTTTCAAGCGCGATGCCTGCACCATTCGCAACTGCAGTGAGCGGATCCTCCGCTACCAACACCGGAAGCCCTGTTGCCTCACTCAGATACGCGTCAATCCCGCGCAACAATGCACCCCCTCCCGCCATGAAAAACCCGCGATCCACGAGATCTGAGGAAAGTTCAGGTGGACAGGTTTCGAGTGCTTTGCGAATCATGGATGCAATTTCCTGCACGGTGGAGGAGAGTGCCTCTCGAATCTCCTGTGAGGTGACACGAATCATCTTGGGCAAACCCGCTACCGAATCCTGTCCCCGCACCTCCATTTTCAGTTCCCGGTCAAGCCGATAGGCGGAGCCGATCCGGATCTTGATCTCCTCTGCCGTGCGATGCCCGATATTGAGCGTGTAAGCCTGCTTGAGGTAGTTGATGATGGCATCATCCATCTCATCGCCACCGACGCGAATGCTTTTTTTCAGCACGATTCCCGAGAGGGAAATAATTGCGATTTCGGTGGTCCCTCCACCGACATCCACGATCATGTTAGCCGCCGCCTCCTCGATGGGAAGCCCCACACCGATCGCTGCCACAAAAGGTTCCTCAAGCAGGATAACACTGCGTGCGCCCGCATTGTAAGCACTTTCCTCGACCGCGCGACGCTCGACTTTGGTGATACCCGAAGGCACGGCAATCACCACGCGAGGTCCACCCAGACTGTAGCGACTGTCGACCTTGCGGATGAAGCGTCGCAGCATTTCTTCGCAGGCCTCAAAATCCGAAATGACGCCATCCTTGAGAGGACGCACGGCACGCAGGTTTCCCGGGGTTCGGCCCAGCATGCGCTTGGCCTCTTCTCCTACCTGATGCACCTTCCGCGTGAAGACATCAATCGCAACCACACTCGGTTCGCGCACCACAATCCCTTTGTCTTTCACATAAATGAGGGTGTTGGCAGTGCCCAGGTCGATACCGATATCTTTGGAGAATAAACCAAACACAATTGCTGCTTTGTCGATACTAAGAGTGCGCTGATCGACATGTATAGGCCCAGCCCCCCATCGAAGTCAAAATCTAAATGGAATTCCAAGTCTGCTAAATTCCTGAATGCAAACTGTTTCCGATCCAACGAAACCCTCACTTCACGCCAGCGACATGTGACCCGGGGGTGTCGATTCTGGACAAGAGCGGTGCGAAACCTGTCTCCACCCTGGGTGGGTTGGGGTTTTCATTCTGGAAGGGCAAAGGCAAAAGTGAAGGTTTACGGTATGCAACGGATTCGCATGCATGGCAACGATCCAGCCTGACAATGCCCCACGCTAACTTTGGCTGCGATAGGGCAATTCGAAATAAAACACCGACCCCTTGCCCGGCTGCGATACAAAACCGATGTCTCCCTTCATCTCTCGTGCGAGCCGCTTCGCAATCGAAAGCCCCAACCCCGAAGCGCTTTCCCCGTCAGTCGGCATGTTGGAGGTGCGGGCAAATTTCTGGAAAACCTTGGCATACTCCTCCTTCACGATGCCCGGTCCCTCATCCTCGACCACAAAGCGAATCTTCCGGTCGATCAAGATCAGATCCGGCAACGTCTCCCGAGTACCCACAATCTCAAGTCGACAGCGGATCTGCGTTCCTGGAGGGGAGTATTTGACAGCATTGGAGAGCAAATTGTCCACCATCTGGCAAAACCCTCCGCCATCAACCCGACCCACCACAGGTGATTCACTGTGCTCCTCAAATTCGATACGGATGGATTTCCGCGCTGCCAACAGACGATTCTGTTCGACGATCTCACTGCAAAGCGGCCCCAGCACGCTATCCACCAGATTCATCTCAAACCGCCCGACCTCAAGGCGATTGATTTCAAGCAATTGGGTAACCAGTGCACTCATGCGTTTGACCGTCTGATCGATTTGCTCGAGCAGGGGATTAATCTCTGGTATCGCATGACCGCGGGTTTTGATGCGAAACAGATCCATAGCGAGGGTCAACACGGACAACGGATTCTTCAAATCGTGGGTTGCGACACCAATGAACTCGTTCTTTTCATCCAGCATTTCGGAAAGACGATGATTGCGGTCCTCAAGGGTGTGCACGTAATCCCGGATCTTCTGGCGGGCGAGTTTCAGCTCAAGGTGAGTGCGAATGCGCATGTTCAGCTCGGCCTTGCGAAAGGGCTTGGTCACGTAGTCAACTCCACCGGACTCAAACCCCTGTACCACGTCCTCACCCTCACTCTTCGCCGTGAGAAAAATCACTGGAATGTCCTTAAATACCGGATGACGCTTGAGCTGTCGACACAGGGCAAATCCGTCCATTTCTGGCATCATCACATCCAGCAGAATGAGATCGGGGACAACGTGATCCAAACGGTTGAGCGCACTTTTAGCACTCTCGGCAGTCAGGACACGGCAGGTATCGCTGGAGAGGTGGTCCACCAGAACGGATAAATTGGTAGGGGCATCATCAACGGCGAGGATGGTATGACAAATGGGTTGGGATTCACTCATGATGCAGGGTATTTATGGTATTCGGACGGGTCAGTGCATTCTTAAGCACAATGCCGACCGATGCAAATGCACGGATTCCAGGAACTGCCAGCTCCACACGCTTTCCCCACTTGCGACTTGTCAGCGATGCGGCTGGATGCAAGAATCCTGCAACGATCATGAGCAAATCCATTGAATTGCTGACTCAACTTTCCAACGCGCACGCCGTTCCCGGGAGCGAAGATGAAGTTCGCGCCATTTTCCGTCGCGAACTCGAGGGTTCGGGAGCGATTACGGTGGACCGCATCGGCAACTTCCTGCTGCGCAGGGTGCATTCCGGACGACCCCACATCGGAATCGATGCGCACATGGATGAAGTCGGCTTCATGGTGCAAAGCATCACGCCCGACGGATACCTAAGGATTTTAGGTCTTGGCGGCTGGTCGGTAGCCACACTGCCCGCTCAGCGGGTGGTCGTGATGGGGAGCAAAGGCAAAATTCCCGGAACCTTCGGCAGTCTGCCACCCCATTTTCAGAAAGAGGGTTCCGCTTCGCCGGGCATGGAGGATCTCTTCATTGATATCGGAGCAGATTCGGAGGCCACGGTGCGCGAATGGGGCATTCGTCCGGGTTCACCCGTTTGTCCGGATGTTCAGGTGCAAGCGACCCGGCATCCCAAACGCCTGATCGGAAAGGCCTTTGACAACCGCGTGGGCTGCGCCGTTTGCATCGAGACCGCACAGCGCACCCGCAACCTGAACGCAAACCTTTCGTTTATCGGCGCCGTACAGGAAGAAGGCGGGCTTCGAGGCGCAACGGTGCTCAGCGCATCCCACCCGGTCGATTTGATGATCGTGCTTGAAGGAACTCCCGCCGACGATGCACCGGGCATGCTGAACCCAACATCCCAAGGAGTTCTAGGTAAAGGAGTTCAAATTCGCTGTTACGACCCGACTCATCTCGCAAACTCCCGCCTTGTGGACTGGGCGATCTGCATTGCTGAGCAACACGCAATCCCGTTTCAGCTGGCGGTACGTCGCTCGGGAGGAACGAATGCGGGACGATATCACCTTGCCGCACACGGCATTCCAACCCTCGTGCTCGGAGTTCCCGCACGCTACATTCACAGCCACCAGAGCATGATCGATCTCGACGATTATGCCGCCACTTGCAAGCTTGCCGAAACCCTCATCCGGGAGCTGGATGCGGCGACCTACGAAGGAATCCTGCCACGGTAAGTGAAGAGGTCAAGAGAGCGCCTGAACGGGAGCAAACGCCCTGCGATCAGGAAGGTTCAAGATAGGTCGTCTGCTTAATCTGGCGCTGGTATTCCTCGATGAAAGCGGAACGCAGTTCACGGTCGAGGGATTCGAAAGAATCCAATGACTGGTTCATGAGGTCGACCAATTCCGCACTTTCAAACTGTGCATTACGCAGGACGTCATGCACGCTGGACGCATCGTTGTTTGCCATCGCCCGGAAACCTTTTTCGTCTTCATCATCGAGCCACACCTGCATCTCGTTGGTCCGGTCAAAGAGGTTGTGGGAGGTGTTCAACACATCCTGATAGGCCCCGGTAAAAGCCACGCCAATGTAGTAGGGTTTCCCCTCCTTTTGCTTGTGGAGCAGCATGGTCTGGTTGTGCTCATCATCGCCGAGATAGTCCTTGATCTCGCCATCGCTGTCACAGGTGATGTCCACGATACGGGCATTCACCGTGGGTTCCTCATCCAGCCGCTGCAGGGGAACGATGGGGAAGCGTTGGTCCAATGCCCAGTGATCGGGCAGGGACTGGAAGATGGAAAAGTTGCAAATGAACTGCTCGCAGAGAGACCGGTCCAGGGACCAGAGTTCCTCTGGTGTGAACTTGCTCTCGTCGAGCGTGCCATGAATATCCATGCAGATGCGCCAGAACAGGGACTCCACCGCCGCACGGGTCTCAAGATCGAGGTAACCGAGGTTGAAGAGCGCAAATGCTTCTTCCCGTTTCTGTCGCGCGTCGTAGAGACGCTCCAGACGGTTGTAGCTTGCAGAGTTGTCGAGTATCTCCTGCATGTCGCGAATGATACGCGGGGACGAGTGGCTGACGAACCCGTGCAGCAGCTCCAGCGACTTGGATACACTCGACATCGCCTCAAAGATCAGGAACGCATGTGGACCCGCAATTGCCCGTCCACTCTCAGACAGAATGTTCGGCTCCTTCACTTTGTGATGATCACAAATCTCCTTGATGTTGAAGACCACGTCACGAGCGTACTGCTCCATGGTGTAGTTCATCGAACTCCACTCCCGCGTCCGGCTGCCATCGTAATCGATCGCCAATCCACCTCCGACGTCCATGTATCCCATCGGGAAGCCCATGAAGCTGAGCTGGCAATAGATCTGCGAAGCCTCCACCAGTGCACGCTTGATGGTGCGGATATCGGGGATCTGAGAGCCTGTGTGAAAGTGCAGCAGTTTGAGCTGTTCGCTCATGCCCTCCTTCTTGAGCAGAGTACAGAGCTTCATCACCTCCATGGTATTGAGGCCAAACTTGGAGTTCTCACCGGACGAGGACGCCCACTTTCCCTCGCCATAACTGTAGAGTTTCACACGAACCCCCAGCATCGGCATGTGTCCATGCACCTTGGACTGCTCGACGATGTATTTCATCTCAGACAGGCGCTCAACAATCAGGAAGACCGGCTTGCCGAGCTTGGATGCACGAATGGCAAGATCGATGTAACCCCTGTCCTTGAACCCGTTGCAAAGAATGAATCGCTTGCCCCGGTGCAGGCTCAGCGCAATCAGCAACTCCGGCTTGCTGCCCACCTCAAAACTCATCGGGTGATCGTGTTCATCCCAATCGCTGAACAGCGTGCGCAGCACTTCCTTGTAGGGGTTCACCTTGAGTGGAAAAGCGGCAAAATAGGAGCCGCGGTATTCCTCTTCCCGAATCGCCTTGGCGAAGGCTCGCTTGAGCCGATGGGCCTGGCGACGCAGGGTATCGTGAAAACGGATGAGCACTGGGGCCTTCGTTTCACCGATCAGATCACTGATACGGATGGAACGATCATCGCCCGCCGGATGCGCAAGCAGGTATCCATCTTCATCGACAGAAAAAAGGCCCTGTCCCCATCGCTTGATGCCGTAGAGCGATTCGGAATCGCGGATGGTCCAACTGTCAACGTTGTCCATCCAGGATTCTTCGGAAGATTCGATGCGTTCGTAGGTGCTCATGTGGGATGCAATATAAACCGCTCATGATGAATTTCCACCTCTTCACGTAAAGTGTTTTCGCAAGCTTCACCCGAACAGAGCGTCCTGAATTCAGAAAATTGCTGTAAGAAGCAGGTAAAAGCGATTCAACCGTGCCTGCAACGGGCCGATATTTGAACCAGCACATGAGTCCGATTTCGACCTACACTGGCAATGCCCAAACCTACCAGCAGCGCATGGAAATCCCGCTGAACGGGATGAAACGCGCCCTTGGGAAAGCCAATGATGCTTCAATTCGCATCGCCGACGGCGAACTCGATCCACGTTCTTTTGTCGAATTGATGGGTGCACAATACTCGTTCGAAGCCAATGCCAAGGTGCTCAAGGTCATGGACGAAACTGTCGGAACCCTGCTGAACACGGTCGCGTAGGCGAATCGTGTGGGGCCATCCCAAGACCACATGGGTGTTTGCCACCCTGTAGGGTTGTGACGTGTATGGGTTCAAGCACCCGCCTTCAACTTCCATTTGCTCTTTTCACAGGGATCAGGAGTCCATCATAGATGAATTGAATGCGCGCAGAACGACCTCTCGAAGCACATCGAATTTCACAGGTTTGAATAAACAATCCTGCATCCCGCATGCGGCAGCTTGTTCACGGTTGAACTGCACCGCATTGGCGGTCAAGGCGATGATCGGGATTTGGGAAACCTCCCCCTGGAGCTTGCGGATCTGTTGGGCAGCCGCAAAACCATTCATCACTGGCATTTGATAATCCATGATCACAAGATCAAACCCATGGGGATTATCTCCACACAGCGCTTCAACCGCGAGCAATCCATTCTCAACGCATAGGACTTCACAGCCAATTTTTTGGAGTATGCGCGTCACCACTTTTTGATTCACGCGATTGTCTTCAGCGACCAGCACCTTGATCCGTGCCCCACCCGTTTGTCCCTCAATGTGAGGAGTTTTTTGAGCGGCAGGGAGTTCGAGTCCCTTCGCACAAGACATCGAATCGCGCACTTCCTTGAGCCGGTTGAGCAATACCTCCTGTCGAATGGGAACGGATATCATGCCGTCTACCGATGATCCGAGTCTCTTTTTCCATTCACTTTCTTCACCATAGTTGCACATGCCCAGCAACCGGCCCTTCCATTTGGAAAAATGATCGGGAATTTCTTCAATGAAGTAGCGCTTGTGTTCTCCCTTAATGCCGGAATCCGCTAAAATGATCTCAGGTGGTTGCTGCTCAGTCTGAGCGTCACACAGGGTTCTGAACGCAAGAGAACTCATCGACCTGACATGAATACAGCCCCAGCTTTTCAAGTGTTGTCCAAGGTTCTCACGCAGTTTTTCATCATCCTCAACCACCCAGATATCCAGATCCATCAGTTCCCGGGGCATGCTGAATGCCATAAAGCTGCCCTTCTCCTGCTTGCGAAGCGGGAGTTCAAAACTGAAGGTTGAGCCTTGACCCACTTCACTCTCAAAACCGATCTCACCCGACATCGCACCCACCAGATTTTTGCTGATTGCCAGACCCAAACCAGTTCCACCAAATTTTCGGGTAGTGGAGCCATCGACCTGGGAAAATGCCTTAAAAAGCTGTGGCTGTTTGTCTTTGGGGATCCCGATTCCACTGTCAGTGATCGCAAACTTAATGACCACATTCTCATCATCCTTGGCGATCAAACTCACATCAATATCGATGGAGCCGGATTCGGTGAACCGAATCGAGTTGTTCAGCAGGTTGGAAATCACCTGGCGAATGCGGAAAGAATCGCCAATCAACAGGGTTGGAACATCCAGCCCAACGCTGCAGTGCAAGCCAAGCGATTTTTCAACCGCTTTGGGTGAAAAAGTTGCGACGACCTGATCCAGCAACTTCAATAAATCAAAATCGTGGAGATCCAGTTCGACTGCGCCCGCCTCGAGCTTTGAAAAATCGAGAATATCGTTGACGATCCCCAAAAGGGCTTCGGAGGACGCAAACGCAGTGCCCGCCAGTTCCCGTTGCTCGATGTCGAGATCGGTCCCCAGCAGCAATTCAATCATTCCCAAAATACCGTTCAGGGGAGTTCGAATCTCGTGACTCATGTTTGCGAGGAACTCCCCCTTCACCCGGCTCATGTTTTCAGCCTGTTTTCTCGCAAAGTGTGCATCATCGAGAATATTGAACATCGCCTGTCGCATCTCCGATTGTTGCCCCAGGCGACTCAAATATTCCTGCGCCTGGTCTTCTGCCGCACTGCATTTCACACGAGAGTCCAGCAGCTGAGTTCTGAGCAATGCATTTTCACGCTGCGAAGCTTCAAGTTCATTTCGAAGCACCGCATTCAGGTATTCCAGTTCTGGATTCAAATCGTTTCGCTCCCGTTTTCGACGACGAAAACCTTTGGGAGAAAAGCATTTTGATCGCAATCGCCGAAGCATGGAAGCAAGCACTGTCACTCCAGCAGGCATTTCACTTCTCAGACCCTTGCTTCGCAACTTCCCCATGCTGACCATTCAAATAGGGAGGCTCTCGTCCGAGTTCAGCACAGAGCTGGTTGATCTTTTTCTTCAATTCGATCATCCTGAGTTCGCGGTCCACAGCGATCTTATTAAAAGCTTCGACTTCATTTACTTTTAGCTGCAACTCATCCCGGGCAGCCTCAGCCTTTTCTTTGGCGGCAGTCAGCTCCTTGCGGTAATTCAGCGTCTCAGTCACGTTTCGGATATGCAGCGTGATCACCACATGGTGCGAGACAAGGCGGGTGCTACCCTCAATCTCAACATACAAACGATTTTTTCGGTGACTCACCAGATGCGCGGAAAGGGTGATTCCGGAATCCATAGCCAGCCTTTTCAATAATTCGCTCTGCGAGGGGCATTCGAGGAATTCCAGCACATTCCTGCGAAGCAACTCTGCTTCAGTAAGTTCAAACATCATCTCCGCCCCCGGATTCACGCTCAAGATTCGTCCGTCCTCCCGGCAGCTCACGATTGCGTCCCGTGTATCTCTAACAATCATCTCATCCCGGGCAATCGTCACCTGAAGACTTTGCAGAACCTCATTGTACTTCGATGCGATTTGCCCCACTTCTGTAAATGGCTCAACCCTTACACGCTTGTTAAGGTCCGAAGAAGTGGCTTGTTCCTCCATGTCCCTGAGCAGATCAAGGTATTCGGTTGTCGCGTTGTGTTCGCTGACGTTCAAACCGTCATGTTCCGATTTGAAATCCACGCGAAGCCCGCCCCACAGGCTGAGGAACTTGAGAAAAAGAAAAGTCGGGATGACTACAACCAGAAAACAAACCACAACTCCCAAGCCCTGAATCCCAATTTGTTCCAAGCGTGTGTTTGCATTCTCCACCAGTGACAAATCCCCAAAAAATCCAACCGCCAGGGTTCCCCAAACACCTGCGCCCGCATGAACCGGAAAAGCACCGACAACGTCGTCAAATTTGACCCGTAACAGCGCCTTTTCCAAGGCAAACGCAATCAAGCCCGCAACGCCTCCGATGACAACGGCCTGCCAACTGGCAATCATGTGGCAGCTTGCCGTGATCGAAACCAGGCCTGCGATCAATCCGTTCATCGGATAGGTCGGGTTGGTATATCCATCCCATTTCCAACCCACAAACATCATGCTCAGTAAACCGGTAATCCCTCCAAGAAAAGTATTGGCCAAGATGTGGGGGACGCTGCCATTCATCTCCAGTGCGCTACCTCCGTTGAACCCGATCCATCCAAAACACAGCAGTAGGCTCCCCAGAATCGCCAACGGAAGGTTTTGTCCATGAATCGCTCGGGGTTTGCCATCTTCAAGAAATCGCCCCTGACGAGGGCCGATCATGGCAATTGCGACCAAGGCAACCCATCCCCCGACACTGTGGACCACTGTCGACCCCGCAAAATCAATGAACCCCAGCTTTGCCAGCCAGCCGGGTTCTCCAACCAAGGCACCTCCCCACGCCCAATGGCCAAACATCGGGTAAATCACTAGCGCCACAAAAAGAGTCAACCACAGGTAAACGGAAAACCGCATGCGTTCGGCAACCGCACCCGAAACAATCGTGACAGCCGTACCACAGAATGTTGCCTGAAAAATAAAAAAGGTCCCCAACCACGGATCGCTCTGAGTAAAATCAGGGAAAAACAGAGATCCACCGATTCCACCGCCCAGGGTAGGTCCAAACATCAACCCAAAACCGAGCATCCAGAACACAAAAACCGAGACCCCAAAATCCGAGATATTTTTAACCGCAACGTTGATGCTGTTCTTGGTGCGAGTGACGCCCGTCTCCAGACACAAAAACCCAGCTTGCATCAAGAAGACCAACCCCGCACACAAAAGAACCCAAACGTGATCAATGGGAGAAAATTCAAAAGACATGGTCAGCAATTTTCGAAAGAGACTCCCGAGCATAAGCAGGTTTCCTGCAAATCTCCGAAATTGATGACATCTTTGTTCACAAATGCAGGATCGCGACACCGGAAACCCGTTGATCTTCTCTAGATTCGTCGCGTCCTTCCCCACAGGCAAACTGCTTGGTGCCGTATGTTTTACCCCCTCTTGCATGCGGGCGAGCGAACAGGATTACAGGATGGATTTCATTCGCCCCAGCACTGCGGTGCGGAATTCTTCTCATACAAATTTTCGAGCCAGTGGACTCGGGCACTCGTTCCAACACGTTGCAGCATTGCTCATTTCCGTTCTTTTTGCATGGGATTTTGCTCGATTCTCCGCATGAAATTCGCAAACCTTGCCCATTATGGCAGGAGTTGGAAAATTGCTTAAACAAGCGCAGAAGATGCAGAAGAAGATGGAAGCACTGCAGGAAGAACTTGCGCAGAAGGAACTGGAGGTCACCAGCGGTGGTGGTGCGATCAAAATCGTCATCACCGGACAGAGTGAACTCAAAAGCCTCAAGCTCGACCCCGAATTCCTCAAGGAGGATGCGGAGTTTGTCGAAGAAACCCTACTGGCAGCACTGCAGGAGGCAAACCAGAAGGCCAAGGCAACCTATGAGGAAGCCATGAGCGAACTCTCCGGCGGCATGTCCATGCCGGGGCTGTTCTGATCCCAAATGACTTTCTGTCACATCGCATAACACCCGTGGCAAGCGCGCTTGAGAGCCTGATTCAGGCCATCAAAAAACTGCCCGGACTGGGAAATCGCTCGGCTGAGCGCATCGCCATTCACTTGCTTGCAGAGCGCCGGGAGAAAATCCCCATGTTGGTGGAATCTCTCAAGTTGGCAGAACAGAAGATCCGGCGCTGCGACATCTGCGGCAATTTGTCAGAACACAACATCTGCGACATTTGCAGTGACCCCGCTCGGGAATCCGGCCAACTCTGCATCGTGGAGTCCGTTTCGGATCTGCTCGCACTTGAAAAATCCGGTGCCTGGCGCGGTCGCTACCACGTGCTCAACGGTAAACTGTCCCCCATCAAGGGCATCGGTCCCGAACACCTCAACCTCGCAAGCCTCGAACCACGCTTTGCCGAAGGCACCATTCGGGAGGTGCTCTTTGCCCTGCCCAACGACATCGAAGGCGAGGCGACCTGTCACTATATCCAGGAGCAATGGCTGCAGGACTCGGACCTGACCGTCTCGCGCATTGGTTTCGGTCTGCCCAGTGGAGGGGATATTCCCTATGCAGATGTCACGACCCTGCGCAATGCACTGGAGTCCCGCAAGGGATTCCAATGATCTCTGCCAAACTCTTCCGTGACAACATCCTTGCTCCGATGTTCCTGCACCCATTCTTTTCCCTGTCGACTTGAGGCAAACCGGAATGCAGTTAGGTTAACCCCAACATCATTCCCCATCATGAAAAACCTGACTCAAAAACCCCTTTTCTGGATCATCCTCATTGTCGTTGTTTTTGGTCTCATCAAAGTCACCCTGACCATGCTGACCGTCGCCAATGTGATCTGACTTGAAGTATCTCTGAACATCTGGTGCACCACTCCCACAGGGCGCGTACTGACCGACCAACACCATTGGTTGCAGATGCTACACACTTATAGCAAAGCTCCGATTTTCCAACGACTCGTTTTTTGAGTTTGCCATGTTTCACTTTCGGTCAGAATACTCCCGAAACCCTCCGAGTATGCATGAACTCCCAAGTCAGCTGTATCATTCCCGTCTACAACGAACCACTCGAAGTGGTGCACAACACCATCCGCGAGTTAAAGCAAGGCTTCGCCGCTGCAAACCACGACGCATTTGAAATCATCGTTGTGAACGATGGGAGTGATCCTGCATTCGACTACCAATCCATTGCGACGCAAGATCGCTGCTGTCTCATTCGCTACCGAACCAATCGGGGGTATGGCGGAGCGATCAAGGAAGGGATGTTGCATGCACAGGGAGATTGGATCTTGATCACGGATGCAGATGGCACGTATCCGAATCGCGACGTGGGTCAATTCCTGAGTCGAGCGGATGAAAACGAAATGCTGATTGGCCTTCGCATTCCCGAACAAGGAGCGGTACCACTGACTAAACGCATCGCCAAAGGTATCCTCAAGTTTCTCGCAAGCCGTGTTACTGGAAAATCCATCCCTGATCTCAACTCAGGAATGCGTCTGTTTAAGAAAGAGCTGGGCATGGAGTACTATCATCTTTATCCCAACGGATTTTCCCTCACAACCACAATCACCGTAGCAGCGATGAATGATGACCGGGATGTCGAATTCATTCCGATTCCCTACGCGAAGCGCATGGGCAAGAGTAAGATCAGTGTATTGGATTTCATCAGCTTTCTGGTATTAATCGCACGGATGCTCACCTACTTTAAACCCTTGCATGTATTCCTGCCAATCAGTCTGTTCCTGATGCTTCTATCTGGGATCAAGCTCGGTATCGACTACACTCAACAGGGGCATTTGGGCATTGGGGCAGGACTGATCTTTCTAGCATCTTTTCAATTGATGCTTAACGGATTCATAGCTGATGCAATGATCAGCTACTCGCGAAGACGATAGGGATCTCAACACAATGCTGGCACTGCTCAAACGAGTTTTCCTCTTTGGTATCGGAGGGTTAGTTTCCCTCGCATTGAAATTGCTGATCACGAACCTGCTGAGCGATATTCCGATCCAATATTCCTACCCGTTGACCCTCATTCTGGTCTCCGCATTCAACTTCTTCATCAACTATACGTTCGTTTTTAGAGAGAACAACAGTCATTTACTGAACTCCGCAATGCGCTACTGTGTTGCGATCTCACTTTTTCTGCTAATCGATTACCTTCTTGTCCTCCTGTTCACTCGCTTCTTCCATGAAGCCTATTTCATCTCCATCTCCATCGCAACGATTCTGGTTTTTTTCATCAAATACATCGTCTATCACAAAGGGGTTTTTAAACGTCATACGACAGACTGATCGTTCTATGACCATTTGGCCGACAGCACTGACTTGAACCGTTACTCGCTGACATCACGCATCCTGCCTTCATGACCGCCTCACCAAAGAACTGTTCTTCTACCTTGCTTTGCTTTTTTTTGCTTACCGCATTGGTCTCACTCGCAGCAGCCACTCTCACGCACCACCTCCTGAATCGATACGAAAAACTGCTCACCTGCATTACCCTTGAAATCGACATGGAAGCAAGTGAGCCGGGTCGGTGGGAGCTATTCTGGGACACGGGAACAGGTTTTTCCGCATCCGAGTCGGATTCCTTTGATGTTCGCATTCCCAATCTGCGCTCAACCGGTAGCTTCAGGCTGCCCAATCAGGAAATTCGCCAACTTCGGCTCGATCCGCTTGATCGACCCGGCATCGGAACAATCTACTCCATTCGGATCACGAACGGTCTGGGAGAATCGCTCTCCACCACAACAACAAAAGGATGGCAACTTAACCCCCTGCACGGCATTGCTTCCATTGAAGAGAATCTCTCAGGCATCCGAATCAAATCCGTTTCGGACGATCCTCACGCTCTACTCCAGTTGGATCTCAATCTCCTGAACTCACTGCTCACTTCTGAGATGCGATTTCATCCAACCCGCATCCTTTCGCTTTCGATTGCGGTCTTTGGAATCTCAATGCTCGGATTTGTATTACTGGGGAATTGGATGCTCCCTATCCTGCTTTCCCTTGCCCTCTGGGGTATCGTTTACCCCGGGAGTTTCAGCCCCGATTCGATCAGTCATCTCTACGAAGCATCCGTCAACCATTACTACAACTGGCATCCAGCGATCCTTGCCATCCTTCTGCGCGCTTTCTCCGCAATAGGAATCACCCCCGCACTAGTAATTCTCGCGCAAACCCTTCTGGGTATGTTGGGAGTATTTTCGTTGGTCCGGGAGGTTTATGCTGTCATCAGGAAAAAAACTATAATTTGTAGATATGACCTCAGCTTGCTTTCGATTTCCCTCCTGATTTTTGTATTTCTGTTTTCCCCCTTTACACCCTTTACCGGATTCCTCACCACACTATGGAAGGACGTTACGTTCAGTATCTGCCTTCTCTGGATCACATCTCTTTCCATCGCTTTGTTGCGCCTGCGAGTCCGTCATCAATCGCCAGTGCTTCAGTTCATACTCCTTCTGATCCTCACCCTGCTGTTGATGTTCAGTTTACTGGTGCGCGGCAACGCCATCGTGATGCTGCCGCTCTATCTGGGCCTGATCTGGATCGTAAGCAACCCCTGTAAGCTATGGATTCGACTGGGGTGCATCGTCTTCGTTCTCCTGGCACCCACTATTACCCAATCCATGCTGTCCCGGCACTTTGTCATTCGCGATGCGAACCCAAAAGGGTCGGTCATGGCACTTGAACTGGCTGGCATACTCTATCTTCGACCTGAATTGGAAAGCGAGTTTCCCTATGTGGCTCAACACCTCAAGCCAGGTTGGCAAAAACACTTTCATTGGGCTGCCTACCGTTATATGCGCTTTGGAGACAACGCCTATGCCAAATCAGATTTGGTAAAAGCCGCACCCAATCCCAAACTCAACCGAGCATACTTTCGCGCTATGCGATCACACCCATTGCTACTGAGCTACGTCAAGCTTCGCAATTTTTGTGAACTCATCAATCCGCTAAATAGTACTGAATGGTTCCCGTTCGAAATCGCTCAAAACGATTTTGGCCTCAAACGAAACCGCTACGCAGCTCACCTGCATCTCTCTTTTCGAAAACTGTCGTGGGAAGTGATCTCGCACCCAGTTCTGCGATGGATTTCGGGGGTTCATCTACTCTGGCAGGGTCTGGCTTTCGCGGGTTTTATAGTTCTGCTGAAAGCGCGGATGAAGGGCAATGCTATTGCATTAACCAATCTTTTTCTGGTGCTTTCGCTCATACCCCTTGCCTATACCGCCTCCTACCTGCTGGCCTGCCCTTGGATCGCGTTTCGCTACATCTATCCAGGAACCCTTTTGATTCAAGTCACTCTCCTGTCTGCTGGCTTGAGCTGGGGAATTCACACCTGTCGAAATACATTGCGATCCGGATCGACCCGGAGCACTTCACGCAAGGAATAAAAAATCTTCCCCTTCGCGCCTGCCTGTCGATTCGAGCATCGAGCGGATCAGGTCGCGCGCTCCGACCGAACCCACCATGCCCAGCACAAAGGCACTGGGATTCGCAGCCAGTGCATCCGGTGCCAATACCGGAATACCTTCAATCCGCTGACCGATCTTGCGCGGATCCACATCGATGTAGGCGCAAAGCGGAAACACCTGTTGCAGCGAACTCAAATACTGCAACCGTGAGCGCGTCCGCCTTCCAGCTCCCCAAATCCACAGTTCCCTGCCATGCTCCAGATGCGTGCAACACCACTGGTGCAGATGTTGGCCTTTCAGTTGCCAGAGTGTCTGTTCCCGGTATCGCTCATGCGTGCGCGTGAGCTTGTGAGCATGATCCCTCCACTCGAACAGGAATTCCGGCACCTGGGAAAATCGCACACCAGCCTCCAACCAGCGCAGCCATAGTTCATAATCTTCAGGGAAATCACCCTCACGATAAGCGCCATGACGCTTGAGCAAATCCCTGCGAAAACAAACCGCAGGATGAAGAACAGGGGCATCCACAAAGCGACCCGATGCGATCTGCTCCGGTCCTTCCATGTCATTCACCCAATCCAGGTATCGCTGCAAACCACCAGACTGTTGAGTCTCCCCAAACAGGTGGGCCTTGCAGCTCACTACACCCAACTCCGGCGCTTGCTCAAGAAGCTGCACCTGCAACTCCAATCGCCGGGGCAGGCTACGGTCATCACTGTCCATTCGCGCGATGATCGCTGCCCGCGCCAATGCAACACCGCGGTTCAGTGCCGCCACGATGCCTGCATGCGCCGAACGGATCAAGCGGATGCGCCCGTCCTCAGCTGCATGCGCCTGCACGATGGACGCGGTGTCATCCGTCGATCCATCGTCGACAACAATCAACTCCCACTCCCGAAGGCTCTGCCCCCGGATCGAGTCCAACGCTTCTCCAATATACTTGCCCGCGTTGTAGGCAGGCAGGATGATGGAAACCTTGGGAACCGGAAGGGATCGGCGCACTCCGTGGCAGCTCCACTCAGGACTCGTTTTGCTTCACAATCAACTCCGCGATCTGGACCGCGTTCAGGGCAGCTCCCTTCCAGAGTTGGTCTCCCGAAACCCAAAGCGCAAGTCCGTTGTCCAGCGCACTGTCTTTGCGAATGCGTCCGACCCCGCACTTCACCTTGCCGGCATAGTCCAACGGCATCGGATATTGGAAAGCTGCCGGATCGTCACAAAGTTCGGCACCTTCAAATCCAGCCACCACTTGGCGGGCGCGTTCGACATCAACGGGTCGTTCAAACTCCGCCTGCAAGGCAATGCTGTGTGCACGAATCACCGGGATGCGCACACAGGTGCAGCTGACACGCAGGTTGTCGATGCCCATGATCTTGCGCGATTCGTACAGCATCTTCATCTCTTCCTTCGTGTAGCCCGATTCCAGAAAGGCATCCACGTGCGGAATCGCATTGAACGCGATCTGGTGCGGGTACACCTCGTGCGTGAGGGCTTCGCCCTTCGCCCAGGCGCGCAACTGAGTTTCCAATTCCACAATTGCGGCGGCTCCCGTTCCCGAAACTGCCTGATAGGTGCTTGCAAACACACGCTTGAGTCCAAACTCCCGGTGCAGCGGCCACAGTCCCATCAGGGCAACAGCGGTCGAACAATTCGGATTTGCAATAATGCCATTATGCTGGCGAGCCGCTTCCGGATTGATTTCTGGGATCACCAACGGGACGTTGGGGTCCATGCGAAAGGCCGAGCTGTTGTCGATGACTACGCCGCCCGCCTTCACTGCCTCAGGAGCGAGTGCCTTGGTGATGCTTCCTCCCGCACTGAAGAGGAAGATATCCACCCCATCAAACTGTTTTTCCTCCGCATCTTCAACCGTCCATGTCTTGCCCTCATAAGCGATGGTTTTGCCTTTCGAGCGGGCCGAAGCGTACAGCCGGATTTCCCCAAACGGGAAATCGCGCTCGTGCAGGAGGTGAATGAGTTCTTGACCGACTGCGCCAGTCGCACCCACAATCCCAATGTTGTAGCGTTTCTTATTCATGATGATATGGACGTCGAGACCAAAGTCCAAGAACTAAGCCGAATTCGCGAGCTACTGTCAATACCGCCATCGCCGGTCTTTGTCTATGTCAGCATCCCGCTGCAACGGCTTTTTCTGTGTAACTCCGAACAGGTTCGCCGGGAATTTCCGGTTTCAACCTCCATTCAGCCACCGTCCTGTATTGAAGATTCTGCAGGCACTCCAGATGGGTTTCACCGCATCGAACAGAAAATCGGCAGCGAGGCCAAAGCTGGCACTGTCTTCTTCTCACGTGTGTCCACCGGAAAATTCTTTTGGGAGTTCGACAAGGAGATCCAGGAGCGCAATCTGATCACCAGTCGCATCCTTTGGTTGCGCGGACTCGAGCCTGGCAAAAACGCAGGACAGGGCGTTGATACATTTCGCCGCTACGTCTACATCCATGGCACCAATCACGAAGATCGCCTGGGAAGCCCTGCCTCCGGTGGTTGTGTTGTGATGGGCAATGAAGACATCATTCGATTTTATGACCAGGTTCCGGTCGGAACCAATGTCTACATCGACCGCGAAGCAATCTGACCAGTCCCCCATTACTCCATTTCTGTTTTTGACCCTATGAACACCCCCCTGCTCATCTGCAACATCCTTGTTCGCATCATCCCCCAAACCTCATTTTCAAAATGGCCCCTGGTGGCACTTTTTCTGTTGTCCACACCCCTCCTGGACTCAAAACCAACCGCACCATCACCCGCTCCTCCGGGCCAAATGATGCTCATGATTTTTCCCGAAGCGATGCAACAACCCAGTGGAGACTCATCTCCAGCCCTTGTCCCATCGCTCATCCAACGCCTGCAGGATCACATCCCCCAGTTTGAGATCCATACGTCCCCGGTCATTCCAACTGCCGAGCAGGAGATCGCAGGGGCATCCTGGAATAGCATCATTTTTTTCGGGAGCGACCCGGACCAACCCCTTGCTCCAGAGCAGATTTCCATTCTTCAGCAATGGTTAAACTCCAGCATCTCCATCGCTCTGCTTGGCAATGCACTTTCAGAAATCGAGTCGGACCCCTCACTGAGCGAGGCGTTGAGCAAGCGAATCGCAACATCCGATTCGCACAAAACCCTGCACCCCCTGAGCACCGACAAGACTCTTTCGAATCAGATGGAAAGCTGGTATTACCGCTCCGCTTCGGGAGATCGCACATTCGCCTTGATAGGTGCGCCACTACCCTTGCGCTGGAATGAAGATGCAATTTGCGACCTCCTGCTCAATGCTCTGCTCTGGACGGCAGGGATCGACAAATCCGCAAACCATGCCCCAAGCGAACCCTCCCCCACCGTGCGCTATGCTACCATCGAAGAAGCCATTGCCCGGGGGGACATCGAAGACGTGCAACTGCACCTCCAGGTTGATCCACTGCAGATCGACCGCCCCGGCAGAGGAGGATACACCCCCCTGCACCTGGCCGTGCTCCGCCTACAGCCGAAGATCGTTGATGTGTTGATCCAAGCAGGTTGTTCCGTTGACGCCCTCACCACTTCCAACGAAAGTGCCCTGCACCTGGCCGTGCGCAGGAATTCCACCCATATTGTGACTCTCCTGATGCATGCTGGCGCAGATGCTACCCTGCGCGACCGCGTAGGATGGACTCCTCTTCACCACGCCGCAGCCGACCGCAAAGTCGAGTGTCTGAAAATCCTGCTTGAACAACCCGCGACCGTGACCGCACTCAGTGCTGCAGGTGGCACGGCCCTGCACGAAGCTGCAGCGACTGGCGATGCCACCACCGTGCAGCTGTTGCTGGAAAGCGGGGTCAATTTGTCCCATCGCTCGACCAACGGGAAAAGTGCTCGGGATATTGCGATCGAATTCGGGAATCACGAAGCCCTCAAGGTGCTCGACGAGTGGAACCGTGCAGAATGAATCTCAGGTCCTTGCGTGAGCGGCGTTTTGATGATGGCTATTCGCTCACGCGTGCAAACCTCTGATACCTGTGCTTCGGCCACTGGAACTGTGCTTGTGGCTCATCCTTTACATCCCGATCGTTCCAGCTTAGAACAAATCCTGCACATTTACAGAAAAGACATTCCGATAACCCCTCCCTGGCATGACCCCAACGCGCAGACATGTAGCGGCATTCTCCGTGCTCATCCTGATTCTCGCAATCCCAGTATTGTATTTGTTCTTTATCCTGTTGAGGCTGAAACAAAGCCCGACCGAGGTTGAGCCTGCTTCGGTACCCTCACCTCGCAGTACTCTTTCCCTCGACATCGCTTACCATGGGGAACCGGTTGGATTTCCCGTCACTGGGCGTCCCTGGATTCCCGATCTGCAAATCCACGATCTTGATCAGGATGGGCTGCTCGACATCCTGGTCTGCGATGGGGTAACAGACACTGTCAGCTGGATTCGCCAGTTTCCCAGGAATCAGTTCACCGAGTACATCCTCGCCAAAGACATCAAGGGACCCGCTCACATTGAGGCCTGTGATATTGATCTCGACGGAGACGATGATCTGCTTGTTGCCAGCATGGGCATGATCCGCCCCAACAACGACAAAATCGGAACTGTGGTGGTTCTCGAGAATTTGGGAGATCAGACATTTCGACGACACGATTTGATCACCAACGTCGCACGTGTCACCGACATCCGTGGAGGCGATTTTGACGGCGATGGCGACATCGATCTGGTGGTGGGACAATTTGGTTATTCCCAGGGTGAAATTCGCTGGATGGAGAATCTGGGAAATTGGGAGTTCAAGAGTCACGGACTGCTCGCACTCTCCGGAACCGTTCACACCCCAGTCGCCGACATCGATCAGGATGGCGATCTCGACATCATCGCGCTGGTTTCCCAGGAGTGGGAAGAAATTCACCTGTTTGAGAATGATGGTACCGGTAATTTCAACAACCGCATCATCTGGGCTTCCACAAACGAAGACTACGGCAGTAGCGGGCTGCAACTCGTCGACCTCGACCGCGATGGGGATCTGGATATCATTTACACCAACGGTGATGGGTTTGACTACGCCAAACCGGGACCACGACCGTGGCATGGCATTCAATGGCTGGAAAACCGGGGGCAGGGATTTTTCAAATTTCACCGCGTTTCGGACTACCCGGGTGCCTACAGTCCGGTGGCGGTCGACCTCAACGGGGACTCCTTTCTCGACCTGATCGCGGTGGCAAGTGTGAACAATTGGCATGACCCCAAAACCGTCTCCATGATGGCGTGGATCAATGATGGCAACCAGCATTTCACTGCGGTTCCGCTCGCCACAACTCCGACGCACCTCATTGTTGCAAAAGCGGCTGATCTGGATCAGGATGGAATCCCCGAAATCGTCACGGGCGGACTGCACGCCTATCCACCTTATGGCAACCTGAGCCGGGTCATGATCTGGCGACAGAAGGGGCTACAGGGACTCCCTGATTCCCGCGTTCAACGGCGACTGCCCGCTGCAGGCAGCTGATCCCGCAACCGCTGCACCTGACGCGCCTCGTTAACCTTGCCCTGTTCCATCAATACCCGCTCGCCCTCGGTGAGTACCCATCGGGCTTGATCAAATCGACCCAATCTGGCGTGGATCTGAGCCAGGTTCACCACGATACGAGAGTCGGATGGGCGAACCCGACGCGCGGACTCCAGTCGTATCACTGCTTGCTCAAAACGCTCCTGTTGCGCATAGAGCAACCCCAGCACCGAGTTCAGGTCCGGCGAATCCGGGTGAATTTCGAGGCCCTCCAGACAAAACTGCTCTGCCGCATCGAGGTCGCCCGTGCGAGCAGCCTGCATGGATTTGCGCACGCCGAGTTGCGCCATCAACTCCCGAGCACGGGCAGACCCGGGGTAGTTGTCATAAAACGCACGGATGTATGCCTCCGCCTGGTCCAGATTCCACACATCGAGTTCCAATACCCCCAATTCTGCAAGTGCCAGCGGATACTGGGGCCTCAGTTCCAGTGCCTTTTTTAGATGCTCCAACGCCTCATTCTTCCGTCCGGCATGGATGTGAACCAATCCGATATTCAGGTGCGCCTCTGCTGCATGAATACCATCCGACAGCACACTCTCAAATGCTGCAATCGCTTCATCATACCGCCCCAAAGCATCCAGTGAAGACCCCACCGATTTCAGGAGATCGGGATCATTGGGTTCCTGCAACAGACCGTTTCTCGCAGCTTCCAGGGCTTCATTTGCCCGATTCAACTGTCGGTAGGCCTCACTCAAACGGAAATACAAACTCGCAGGGGCCTGCGGCAGAGAAGCACCTTTTGAGAGAATTTTCAGAGCTTGCTCCGGCTTGCCTTCATCCAAATAGAGGCGACCGAGCGACTCGTATGGCTCAGGATGCTGAGGATTCAACTGCATTGCCCGCTCAAACAATGCCCTGCCCTTGTCCCCATGGTGAGTCTGGTAGTCGATGGATCCGAGCATCAACAGGTGCTCGACGTCATAACACCATTTGCTCAGGGCATCAGTCCGCGGGTCCGGTGCCTCCCGAAATCGGCCAGCTGCAGTTCCCAGCCATTGTTGGCGGTCTGCGCCTTCAGCATCCCCCTGTTCCCGCAGCAATCGCTCGAGCAGGTAGTGAGCAGTTGGCAGGGTCGATGTGTTCGATGTGAGTTGCTGCAAACGCCGCATCGCCGCGTGGGAATCCCCCTGCTGCATCGCAATGCGCGCGAGAGCGACTTGCGCATAGGGATCGTCAGGAAGCCATTCCAGCCGCCTCTCGTAGCATTCCCGTGCGCGGTCCAGCTCCCCCGCCGCAAAATACAGATTTCCCAGCTTCAGCCATGCGGGTCCATATTCCGGATCAAGCTGCAAACTGCGCTCGACCCACGGCACCATCTCCGACTCATCTCCCTCAAGTCGGCTGAGGTCCGCAATGAAATACGGCCAGCGCGCATCGTCCGCATGAACAGCCATCAGCCCCATCCAGCAGGATCGCGCCTGCGGCAGAAAGGCATTGGCATGAAACAGTCGGCCCAGCTCTTCCAATCCACTCGCAGCAGTCTGTGGGTTCGTCGATATGGCCAGCGCGTGAGCTTTCTCCAGTGCCTGCGCAAATGCCTGCGGGTACATTGAAATCTCAGGCATGGGGGGAATCGAATCGTGCAGAATGTTCACCTTCTGCCAGCGGATCCATACCCACAATCCCACCATTAGAAGCACAGTCACCGCCAGGGCAATGCCCATCCATCTCCATGGGAACGATGGAGAGGTCGTTGGTGCGTTTGGAGATGTTTTGGAAGAAGCCTTCTGGGGGGTCACAGCAACGATGGGATGGGGAGCAAGTTCAGGTATCAGCAGCCTGTGCGCAAACTTGCGCGGCGCACACACCGAAAGCATCATGATGATTTGGCTCGAAATCGAGTCAACGGCAAAGCCAAGCTACTGGCTGTACAGACACCTTCGGCCACGTGCACCGTCAGCATTGCAACGTGCGTTCAGCGTTACTTTCCCTTTCCCTCGTGGCGAAGGGGAAAGCATGCAGGAGGGACACCCTCCGATTCACGAGGGAAGGGAGCTGGAAGCTCCCTCTACGTTTTGCGCCCACCGCGCAGGTTTTTCCTGGCGATGACTGTCGCGGTGCACTCAGCGGTAATCCAACCGGATGTTTGTTTCGAAGGCCTCTACGGTTTCGGTTCGGGGTGCATCCGGGTCGAGAATTTTCACGGTGTACACTCCCGATTCCACCTCTATCGGTCCATCACCCACCTTGCCGACTGCAACCTTTGCTCCATGCACATCGTAAATTTCAAACTCTGGCAGCTCCACGGGAGTCATGGCCTCCTGAAGTGCCTTTCCGAGCGCGGTGGCATCTTGCGCATCGTAATATTTGCCTCCCGTTGCCTTCACCCAGTTCCCATAATTCTGCTTCACCGCCTCATCCCCGAGGGTAAATCCAACGATGTTTACGGTGACATCGAGTCCGGCCTCCGCAAGCTTGGCGATCTCCCCTGCGGGATCACCATGACAAGTTTCCTCACCGTCTGTGAGCACCACGACACGCTTGAGTCCGGGTAATTCCCCCAAATCCTCAGCAGCCTTGCCCAAGGCTTCGCCAAGTGAAGTATTGCCGAGCGAACTGGAACGCACAAACATCAGTTTCTGCTTGGTTGCCGCACGATCCAGTGGAGTCACAGGAATCATCAGCTCGCTCTCACAGTCCGTTCCGCCTCGATGGCCAAAGACGCGGAGTCCAAAATGGATCCCATCCGGCAGATAGTGTTGAGTCAGATTTTCGATGACCGTCTTCGCTGCATTCACCTTCATCTGTCCATCCGGAAGATTTTCACGCATGCTCGCCGATGCATCAATGATCAGCAGCACTCCATCCTTCTGTGGGTCGCGGATGGAATCTGGATCACGCGCATCCTCAATCCGAATGGTCGAAGGTTTCAACTCCGGTGCCGTCAACTGGATGCGGTAAGGTGCTGGTCTGCGCAGATATGCCTGTACTTTTTCAAAGGCACTGTCCAACTCATGCGTCGCCCGGGTATTGTGGTAAAACCCACCTGCAACCGATGCCCAGTCCTGCATGTCATCCTGTTCAATCCGGTAACCCGATGTTTGATCCGAGGTTTGAAAGGTAAAAACTGCGGGTTTGACCTCTTCGAGCGCTCGCCAAAGCTCGTTATTCACATTGCGAGAAGATTCGCAGTCCGTGATCACAATCGCAGCCTTCGTACCAATCTGATCTTTCATGGCCTTGGTGGCCTCGAGCAAGTTGAGGTGCGCATAGCTGGAACTCGGTGGATCATAGTTGCGAATGAGCATCTGCAGTTCGTAGCGATCACTCACCCAACCGTCGGTGAGAAACCTGGCGGGATCGTCAAAGGGCAGCAGCTGCACTTGTTCCGTTTCCGGGTCGATCTCATCGGCGAACTTGAGAACTGCGTTTTCGATGCTGTGCACAAACCGACCCATGCTGCCGCTCACATCCCAGAGGTAGACAATCGAACGCTTGGGTTCAAAGACATGCACACGATAGCGAATGCCTGGATCGGCGAGGAAGGTAAACTCCTTGCGATGCGCACCAATCGTGCGCTCAGCCACCTCAACCGCATTGCCCTGCGCATCCTGAACCTCAACTGCTATCTTGAGAAAGGGACGTGACTCCACGGTGAACTGGAGCTGTTTTTTCACCTTCACCGGGTCGATTTCATACCAATCTTCCCAGCCACGGTTGATCCATGCAACACTGTCCACCCAGATATCGGGGGACAGTGCGTAAGGGGATTCCCTGCTGGATTTGATGCGCTCCAAGTTAACTGCTGTGGACTGGCCTTGCTGTTTTTCACGGTACTCCCGCCATGCAAAATCCGTGGGTCCCTGCCACTCACCTAGAATACTGCGATATTCCTCGCTCACTGGTTTTTCAATGAGTTCAAGCTGGTGTGGCTCATTGGTGTAGCGTGCTCCATCCGCTTTTTCCCAGGAAATTTTTGCAAATCGCACCCATGGCGATCCATCCAGCGGGATGCGCAGCCGAAGCGAATCCGCTTGGTCGGCCTCACTCAGATCAAAGGTGCCCACCGTCGTCCATGGACCAACTGGTGAAGCCTCACTGACTTCCAGGGTGACTGACTGCGGATTGCCATAAGTCCCCGAACTGGCTTGCTTGTTTTCCCAAACCAGAGCGTCAATGCGAGCCGCACGATTGTGCTGAAATCCGAAAACCCATTCCCGTTCGGCCGAGCGGATGCGATGTCCTCCGACCGACGGATCGAGCAAGTTGATCGACTCCCATTCGGGTAGCGTTGCCTTTGGATCGGCAATCATGCGCCACTCTCCGACATGGGGCGTCTCCCCCGATTTTCCGGAATGCGTGCTATGCAAGCGCAAGCGCGAATATCGCGCCTTGACGGGTTGATCGAACAAAAACGCCTGCTCTCCAGTCTGCGGGGCCAGGGTGCCCCGGAAAACCTCTGTAAAGGTCGTCCCATCCATTGACGTCTCGATGGAGAAATCCTTCGCCGATTGCCAGAGGTCCCCTCTGCCATGCAAGTCAATCGAAGTTCCAACCAGCTCGACCTGCCCATTTCCCGCCATTTCGATGACAGCAACCTCTCCCCAGAAACTGCGGTTGGCCAGCACACCATCGGTCAGGTATTTCAGATAGGATTCGGAAGGGAGTGTTGTGCCAAGGTAGAGAGATTCCGGTTCGAGCACAGATCGCGCCCCCAGATCCAGCGCATTGAGATTCATTCCGCCAGCGAGACGGTCCAGGAGCATTTGACGTTCTGGAAGAATTCCCGTAGCCAGGGTTTCGGTCGACGGTTGAATCACCGACGAGGTCGACATGTAGCGGCCCGCAGCGGAGAACCCAAGTTGCACTTCGGTGCGCTCGCTTCCGGGAAGATCCGGTTCCAGAACCCAGGGAACTTCGATCAACCGGGATTCCCCTGGACTCAGATTCAATGGCTCTGGGTGAGAAGCATCCGAGGTGATGCGATAGTTCGAACTGACGGCATGCACATGGAGTTCGAGGGGTTCCGGGCCTTCATTGCTGACAGAAACACGCTGCCGAACCTCCTGAAAGTGATCCGAAAACGCAGCTGCCAGAAGTTCGGGAGTTTCATTTTGCAAACGCAATCCATCGATTCTTGCTTTTTCCAAGCCTTCCGGAACGGGATCAGCCTCCACCATGAGTTCATAGAACCCGGTAGACGGCACGCGCGCATCCAGGCGAACCGCATAACTCCCGGGCAACAAAAAGATCCGTTGTTCGAGCGTCACTTCTCCATCCTTTTGCACGACGGACTGCACCGGGATTCCGTTGCCCGAAACCTGCAAACTCAACTTGCCGTCCTCGGGAGCGTGAAGGGAAAACTGATAGTGCATTGCCTGTTGCACAACGACTCGGAAATGATCGCGATCATGATTGCTCAGCAATCGGCCAGAGTAGCGAACGCCGGGCAGCATCCATTGCGCCTGGGATTCCGAATCGTTGGGTTCCCATTCGTAATGCTCTGATGGAATCGGAACCTGTTGCACATTCACAGCATAGTCTCCATCCACACGTTCGATCATGAAATAGTTCAACCCCAACGGAAGGCGCAAATCCACAAGACTGGCCGCTTCGCCATCCGAACCCCACGCCGACGCAAGCGTGCCTCGACGCTTGTCCACATACGAGAACTTGAGGTCTCCAGCACCCGCAAGCGTGACATGATACACTGAATTGCGGTCTGTGACCCGAATCGCAAAGGCATCGCCGTACCTGCCTTCAAGCCGACCGAGCAGTTCGGGTTGCTGATCATCAAATGTTTCAACCACCACGAGGTTGCCAGACTCCAACACATCATTGGGTTCACGCTCCCATCGCTCAGGCAATCGATCCCGCTCCTGAATCAACAAGCGGTAGTGAATGGGTTCACTGTGTCGGCTTTCGAGCACGAGAAACAGATCCCCTGCATTGGGACTGAAATCTCCCAGCACCAGTTCACCTGCGCCGTCCTTGGCGTAGAGACGATTGCGATCTGCGTCATACACACTGACGGACACCTGCAACTCGGGTTGGTCGGTAACAACCAGGATGTCGTATCGAGATCCCTCCTGTTCGGGAAGCAGCTCCCAGATGACAGTATCGGCTTCATCCCGGTTGCCCAGCATCCCATGTACGACTGTGCCGGACCTCACCCGTAGCTCACGCTCGTTCCTTGCATTGGGTTCCATTTCCCAAAGCTGTGCTTTCCTGACCTCCCGCATGTGAAGGAGATACGGTGCAGCAGGTTGACTGGAATAGTTGCGAACCGAAACGGTGTAAGTTCCAGGTTCAAGGCGAAGGTTGCGCAATGCACTCTGGTATGGATCCTCCACCCACAAGCTCACTATCTGCCTTCGATCCGCATCGTGAATGGCCACATAGGCTCCACCAAAATTGTCATCGGGTGCGGCAAATGCGGCAAGCAGATCCATCCGTACGGACGGTTCCGCCATCGAATCAGGGATGGTGAGCTGCCAGTAGTCATGACCTTCCGATTCGATCACGCCGGAAACGGTCTGGTTCAGTTGCAACGCACTGGCGGTTTCCCATTTGTCGTTGGGTTCGGATTCTTCTGAAGCCACAGCACCAAAATCCGCTTCGAACGTTGCATATTCTGCTTTCTCGGGGATCGGAAATGCTTCGGTTCGCAACTGTGCCAACACCTCGGCCGCCTGCTGCGTAGCCGGATCGTGATAGGGAGCGGGTGGCAGCTCGACCACACGTGGAGTCACACGGACCTCAGGGGGTGGAGGGGGAGCCATCTCCGTTTCGTTGGAAACTGGTGAAGATACTGGTGCGCTCTCTGGCACAGTGGAAGCATCGGACTGCGTTGCAGATGGAAGGGAAGGCTCAGCACTCGTCGACTCCGTGTTCAATGGCTGCATTTGCGCAGCTGTTTCCGGAGCATCGCCCACGGACTCCTCGAGCACTTCGAGTGTCAGCGTTTCCAGATCCACCGCAAACTCGCGGTAGATTCCGATCCCGGAATACGCAAGCGTCAGCTTGGATGCGGATTTGAGTGAATCCCGGGGGAAGAGCAACAGCATGGACCGGGGAAACCCAATGTCGAGAAACAGGTTCTCGGGAGGTGCGTAGGCATTATTCTCTGGTTGCGAAGCCCCATTGAACTCGGTGCCCTCTACATCAAACCAAAACCGGCCAGCCGGGCTGAGCATGCCTGCCTCTGCACCTGTATTCTCAAACTGGACCCAAAGCGGAAGCCAGGCATCAGTGTCGACGCCCCAAGGTGAGGCGTCTTGCAGCAGCGCCAAATCCACCGTGAGTTCATTGGTTCCCTTGGGGTCACGAATTTGCAGAACACCATCAGGAGCAGAAAGCAAGGGACTGGACTCCTTGAGAGAAAACCGCAGTCCTTTCCGGGGTTTCGCATCCTTGGAAATGCCCATCTTTCCAAACAGGCAATGCAGTTCCAGATGTCCCACATTTTCCGGAATCTCAAACACGAGGCGACTGCGCGTCCATCGACGTGAGATGAAGGCAGGATGAGTGTCAACGCCGAGACTCCACTCCGGAATCAGGGGATAGGCATACCCTCCCTCCGCGATCAGGGTGATCAGGTTAGTCGAGAGCAAATACTCGAAGAAAAAATCATTGGGTGCCATCGCATCAGCTGCAGCACCCTCTGTCAGATAATAGGCCGGTACGCTCCGGGTCCAACGGGATTGCCCCCACAGATCCACCGCATAATGCTGCATACCCGGTCGTGGCTGCACACCGGGCAACGACACGGGTCCGTGTTCTCCCACCGCAAGCGCCACAGCCGAGTTTTCCTGCACCACTGAGCCTGACGGCAACAGCGAATCTGGCAGGGTACCCTGCAATGGGATTACCAACGGTGCAAAATTCTCATCGTAGATGTGCAACTCCAGCGCATCATTGCCTTCTTCCAGTATTTCAAAAGCAAGCCTTCCGGACACTCTCGTACCCGAATTTGCTAATTGAAGATTGGATAGAAAATGCCCATCCGTGCCAAATACACTTGGGTTCAGTCGATAGATTCGACCCGTTCCAGAAACGAGGAACATGCGGTCCTGAAGTTTCAGAATGTTAATCGTTTCATCAACCTCATAGTCGAACACCAGGAAAGGATCCATTTCATTGGTAAATCTAAAATCGAGCACGAGCCATTGATGCTCTGCTTTGGCCGCAATACCTGCATACTCTTCAAGCTGCTGCGTGGAAAGCAATTCCACCTTGTAGCCTCGGTTTTGGGAGGATTGGGCTGCGACCGAGAGATTGGAAAACAGCGACAATACAAGGCAGAGATAGTGCAGGCGAAAGGTTAACGTTTTCATATAATTCGAGAGATTTGTGATCTGAAACGGACGAACTCACGCAGGCAGGAGATTCGATCAGCATTCATGCCAGATGCAGTCTCAACCCATTCGAAGAACGAAGCCATTTTCTGAGTTCCAAGAGAACGGTCGATGGGTAGCTTCCCCTAGGTCAATAAACAACCCCCAGCAACTCCCAATCCAGCCAGGTCGGCAAGCCCCGCTGCTTTGGCTGCACTTATAGCTGCGGCACCCGTGAGTCCTTCACTTCCAACTCCAATAGCGAGACTAAGAAAGATGGCAGCTTGCGTAAATATCGCACATATCGTGCAGCCAACTCCACTTTTCCCAGCAGCTTCTGCCGCAAGTAAGCACTTACCAAGGGAAAAGACATTAATCAAAGTTCCTCCGACAAACTTGATCAAGAGGAGGTATTGCATGAATTCACTCCCTCCGAGTCCCACAGGGCCGTAGGCCATGCCAAGAGTTTCACCGGAATCGGGGTCGACCCGCCACCAAGAAGCAACCTCATCAGTTTGAATCGGATTCAGCACGAGTGAATAGCCTGCATCGAGGTGTTCTTTTAAGGCTTGTCGAGTCTCAGCACTAAGAGATTCTGCAACTTGCTCTAATTGATCCACAGAGGATACATACTCCCAATCCGACCCTTGTTCCATGGCCTTTCTGAACGAGCTTATGGCTCCAAATTGCTCACTGCTTTCTTCTTTTGCCAATTGCCGCATCAATGCATACTCAAGACAGGTATCAAACACGCCTGCTTCAAGCTGTCTTGCAACATGATCATCAACATCGGGCAACATCTCGACGCGATTGGTGATCACGTCAAAACCAGCATATTTCGCAACACTCTCAGGCTGTTCACGAAAATCCGTTACAAATGAAATCACATTCGCGTGAGACAGCATACCACCGACTCTGACCAGATTTTGGCTACGTTGTGCCAAATACGCATAAAGGGTCGCACTGAACTCAGGAACTTTTTCAGCAATTTTCTGCAGGATTTCAGGAGAGAACTCCTCAGGATTGCGTTGATACGTGGCAACGGCATATTCCATCGGCAACTTGAGCTGCATCATCGAATCCAGCTGTTTATACAACACGTATTCACCGGAAACCGTTCCGCTTTGAACAAGGAATTCTGCGCTACGGGTAAGGGCATACGCAAGTTGCTTGGAAATCGCACTGGATGGGTCTTCGGTTGGTTTGAGTTCTGGGTTATCGAACAATGCGCGCCGTTCAACCGTCACTGCTTTCCCGGGAGCAGAAATCTCAATCTCATACCACAAGGAACGTATTATGGACGGGTCGGATGCTGTAGCTGCTCCCCCAAAACTTAACTGACCCAGCAAACTTGTAGCATCATTCAGCTTCTTTCCTGTGGGCGATTGATTGCCATCTTCGGGATCAAATGTTTCTCCAGTGCGATCAAATCCATTGAGATAAATCGTTTCATCGTTGCCTGCAATTTTAAGGGACGGTATCCATCCTTCTGGAGATTCGATCACTGATTTTAGTAGATCCGTCCCTGCCTCTACGGATTCCGGCATTTGCATCAAAGCACTCATATCCTCTCCGTCAGTCGGATTGAATCTAAAATCAATTTTCCGATTCGTCACTTGATATACGGGCAGAGTATGGTCAAGCACCGAAACGGTTTTCAACACTGCTTCCTTTGATTGCTCTAAAGCCACGCGAAACGTTACCTGGTGAATCCACTCCTGCGGAAGATCTGCAGCCGATTTGCATAGGTTTGGATTTTCGGCAAGCAATGCCTGTGGCAAGGTATCCCCAAACACGACGCAAACATCCTTTTCAGTTTGTCCATCAGTGTATTGCACCCAAAAATGGACAGCCGTTGAGTCATCCATCAATGACGGAGCAACAGCATTCATTTCGTTTCCAATGATAGTTTTCAACTGATCAGCACTCTCGTCGGCGAGCTGGTTTAACTCGTCGTAATAAACTGACATGGCCTCAACTTGAGTGGCAAATTCCTCAAAAGCTTGTTGCTCCTTTGCACCTGCCTCCATCACCCGTTTTAAATTTGCTTCTGCATCAAACAACGGAATATCGGGCTTTGCACTGCGCAATTCTGCTGTAAGTGCTTCTTTCAAAAGGCTTTGCGTCTCCCCGTCAATGGCATCCTGATATGCAAGATTTGCTTGATAACCTTTGTAACGCAGCACGTACATCAACAGTAGCGCTCGATCCAAGCTGTTGCCTGCTTTGGAGATAAGGGTGCCTTCCGCCCCTTTGAGCAAGCCAGAATAGGGTTCCCAGTCGGTTAATGCCTGGATGGATAAGGCAATTTCAACAGGATTGTCCGGCAGGGACGAAGCATAGGCCTCAACATCGAATATTGTCGTATCCATGCCATCTAACGTCGACTGAACTGCTTCAAACATGGACCGGACCTTTTGCAAATCCAGATTTAGACGGGTGTTGGGTTGAGACTGGGCATTCAAAACGCCCCAATTCCCCCACATGACTGGAAGAAGGAACAAGCTAAAGAAAGCCGAAAATCTTCTGATAACGCGATTATTGAACAGATTTTGTGAGAACATGGGAGATAACTGTTGTTTTGATGGAATTTCTTACGACGCCATCTGGGCAGATTTATTCAAAATCTCCTGCTTTCACTCACTGTCAAATGTCGGATTCAATTGAACCTATCTGGATTTCTTCCTTAAACTGGATCGCTGAGATCGATTCGCGCATTGCATCAGTGATGCAGCCTGTTTTCCGGCTCATTGGTTTTCCCACAATCAAAATGCTGTTAATCCTCTTCCGTCGCTCAGGTGTGATGAAGACATTCCGATGTTCGAGGCAGAAATTTTTTCGTACACCACAGAAATACCCCGCCATGGAATCTACACACCCAATCGACTGGCAGAGCTATCTGCCAAAACCCCAGGCTTCCAGTGCGATACGACACTACACCTTGCCTGAAGTATCACGAAGGCCGTTCAAGCTCGCAGCAAAGCGAGTTCGTCAGCTTGGCGAATGGGTTACGACCCAGCAACAACCGACACTGACCGGAAAGCACTACACCTGGTAGAATCCATCGACACTGCCTCCATGCAACCAGCCGTCCGGTTCTCTCAGGCACCATAGGCCGTGTAGATGCAGGCAAAGTGCGCCATGCTGCCTCCGAGCACAAACAAGTGCCAGACCGCATGGGTATAGGGAATGCGTTTCATGGCGTAAAGGATCGCACCCAGGCTGTAGATCACTCCTCCAACAATCAGCAGCACAAAGGATTGGGACGGCAAGTCTTTCCAGAGCGGGTAAATCCCAATCACTGCCAACCAACCCATGATCAAGTAGGTCGCCAGCGAGAGTTTGGGATATTTGCCCATGCGCAGCACCTTGAGCAAAACGCCGATTACGGCAATTCCCCAAACCACCCCCAAAAAACTCCAACCCCAACCTCCCCGAACCACGCCAAGCATCAGCCCTGTGTAGCTGCCCGCAATCAGCACATAGATTGCACTGTGATCCAGCTTGCGGAAGAGCAAGCGGACGCGTTGCAAGCGCAGGCTGTGGTAGAGCGTGGATGCCAGATAGGCAAAGATCAGGGAAGCTCCAAAAATACTGCCTGAGATCACTTGATACTCATTCGAATTGGCAACACCCCGAGTTACCAGCATGACCAATCCCACAACCGACAACACTGCTCCGATGCCATGGCTGACGGCACTGAGCACATCTTCGTTAAGGGAATACGCCATCGGTTGTTTTTCACCGGAAGTCATATCCCATATAGCATAACCTTCCTGCCTCCGAAGGCAATGTTGAACGCACCTCTGCGAAACCAAGCTCAGGACTGGGGTGGTGGGGCGGTGGGTTCCAACTCCTGTGCTTCAGTACCCTCATCACGATCTCGCTGCCAACGCTCCTGAACGGTACCCTTTTTTCGCTCATCACGGTGCCGCCATCCCGGACCACGTTCGCCCTGAAATCGATTTCCAAAACGCCGCTTGGTAAAGGTTTCATCGAAGATGGCACGCTGTGCTTCTGTCAGATGAGACTTGATGGCAAGATCTGCACGCTGGAGAATTTCCTGAATCTCGTTGCCCGTGGCAGAATGCAGTTCGTCGAACATCCGTGAGGTCTGGTAGAGTTCTTCCGCAATTGCGGTGCGCTGTTCCGCATTAAGCGAAAGCTCCCGATCCATGCGCTCGAGCATGAAGTCTGCAACAGGTGGTTTGCGCATCTGCACGGATGCCAGATCGGGTGGCGGGGGCGGGGGCGGAGGGGGATCAACAAGCCGCATCGGTTTGAGCAGCACCAGTGTCGTGACACTGCCAATGCCCACTCCTGTCAACAAGGTGCCGCCAAGGATGGCGGCGAGGATCCAGATTCGTTTGCTGCTCATAACAGTTCGCTCCAATCTCCGCTCTCGATAAAAGCACTCACTTGGTCCGTTTCCAGTTCACGGGTCTCTTCTTGGAGGGAGTCGATCTGTTGGAAGATCACCAGACCCATTGCCACAATCAAAGCACCCGTCAATGTGCCTGCAACCCATGCGCGCGCTCCGGAAAACCAGGATACGAGATCATCCAGCGCATCTTGTGCGACAGCGTTGCTCGTTTGAGCCTCCAATGCGCTGCGCACCGTCACGCGCACGTTTACCTGCGGAACCGCCCGGTTTCGCTCCTGCTGCACCCACTGTTCAAAGCGGGGCGGTGTACTGTAGTCTGAGTTCTTCATGGGATTCAAATATCTGTTGAAGTTTCCTGCGTGCACGATGGGCCTTTACCTTGACCTTCGACGGACTCCAGCCGGTACGTTCGACAATCTCCGTGACACTACACTGTTGCACATGCAAGAGCGTGACCACCATCGCTTCGTCGGGTTTGAGTTGACGCAGTAACCAGTGGATCAAGTCGTTGCGACAGTTTGCATCATCTGCCGGAATGCTCTCATCCACGAGGCGATCCATGCCCGCAGGATCGGCACTTGGCACAGTGCTTTCCAATCGCTGCATCGCGAGAGGATTGCGTTTCTGACGACGAAGGTAGTCGTAACAAAGGTTGTAGCCGATGCGGCGAATCCATGCAAAAAGCGGAGCCTGTGGCTTCCATAGCCGAAGCTTTCGGAAGCTGCGCACAAAGGTCTCCTGCACCAATTCTTCAAGGTCGCTCGGATTGCTGCAAAGGTGATGCAGGCTGGCTGCAAGCGTCTGCTGATATCTGCGCACGATCTCATCAAATGCCGCCATCGACCCCTCCAACGTCTGGTTGACCAGGTCTTCATCACTGGATTCTGAAAGTTCTGAGTAGCAGGAAGCCATGACTCAATCACAGGCGTGGGGACTGAAGCTTGAAGCTTTTTGGGTAGGAATGCAGCAAGCATTCAAACCAGTATTTGCATTCGGATCAAACCCATGTTCCAGTTTTTGAAACAAGGTCTGTCTGCGCTCGTCCCCACGAACCGTGGTGTCGAAACAGAGCACTCAGAGCCATGGGCCAAACCCGCGCCGATCCGGTCGTTGCCCAACGGCACTGTCCGCACGGGGACCGCGACCCTGCGAACGCCAGTCATCCCGCTTGCCACGCCTCCAGTCAGCAGCCTGCAGTTTTGCTTTCTGATCATCGGTCAACACCGCCTCGATGGCATGCCGGTATGATTCCCGCAACACCATGCCTTCCAACTGGATAGGTTGAAGTGACTCAAGCGCCTCACGCAGCGCAACTTCATCAAACGATTCAGCACTGCGCACGGCATCAATCTTTTCCCAGGCAGCTTCTGCCAAACTTCGGTGTTGCTCGAGATCACTGCGAAACTGCTGTGAGAGTTCCAGGATTTTGCTCTCCTGTGCATCCGTAAGCTCCAGCCATGCGGACATGCGCAGCAAACCCATGCCAGGCTCCCTCAACCCACGCTCACCGGGTTCTCCAAAGCGCGGTCCACGGTCTGGGCTGAAAGCACAGTTTGCGGGACGATCTCCCCGTCCTCCTCCCATTCCAAAGGGTTGCGCAGTCAGTTGAGTGGCTGTCATTGCGACAACACAGAGGCTGATGGGCAGCCATTGAATCGTTTTGTATTTCATGTCGTTTCCTTGATTGCGAAGTTCTCAGACTCGCGACACAGCGTCGGAGTCGTGTGTTCTGCAATGGAAACGCATGTTTACCCACCCTGGGTTACATGAATCTGCCGATTCTGCACGGACTCACGAATCTTTCTGGTCGTACTTGCTGTCAACCATGGTCAAGTTGTGAGCCGACCCTTCCTGAAAACTCTGCTCAGAAACGCGGGTGAGAATGGATTTTTCGCAGAACTCACGGATGCTTAGTGAACCGCAGTTGCACATGGTGGATCGCAGCTTCGCAAGGGTCACCTCAAGCACCTCATGTACAGAGCCCACAATCGGAACATAGGCATCGACCCCCTCTTCAAATTTCATGCGATTGCCTCCTTCTTCACTGTAGCGTTGCCAGCTCGCCGCGCGGGCGGAACCTTCGCCCCAGTAGGGCTTGAACATGCGCCCATTCATCGACACGCGCGGAGTCGGACTCTCGTCAGTTCGCGCAAAATACCGGCCCATCATGACAAAATCCGCACCCATTGCCAGTGCGATGATGATCTGGGTATCGTGTGCCAGCCCTCCATCGGAGCAAACCGGAATGTAGGTGCCAGACTCCTTGAAATAGGCATCCCGGCGGGCCACCACTTCCATGAGCGCTGAGGCCTGGCCACGACCAATTCCCTTCTGTTCACGTGTGATGCAGATGGAGCCACCTCCAATGCCAACCTTGACGAAGTCGAGCTGCGCTTCCGTCACCAGATAATCGAACGCATCGGCTGAAACAATATTGCCGCCTCCAATGATGAGGCGGTCTCCATACTGCTCACGCGCCCATCGCGCCGCCTCACACTGAAATTCCGTATAGCCATCCGAAGAATCAAAGCAGATCACATCGACTCCAGCCTGCACGAGCGCTGGAATGCGTTCGCGGTAGTCATGTGTGTTGACTGCAGCCCCCACCACAAGGCGCTTGTCCGCATCGAGCAATTCGTCCGGGTAGTTCTTGTGTGCCACATAGTCCTTCTTGAAAACCACCGAAACCAGTTTTCCCTGTGCATCGACGACTGGAAGGCACTCCTTCTTGTTCTTGCGCAGCAATCGGTTTGCCTCGTGCAGAGAGATGCCCACCTCGCCGTAGACCAAATCTTCCAGCGGAGTCATGAAATCACGCACAGGCGCAGACAGGTCATCTTCGAATTCCCAGAAATCATTTTCGGTGAGGATGCCCAGCAACTTTCCCTTGCTGCTGCCGTCTTCCGTCACCGGCATGGTGGAGTGTCCGGTTTTCTTTCGAAGGTTTAACGCATCCTGCAGTGTGTTGCATGGTTGGAGATTGGAATCGCTCTCCACAAAACCCGCCTTGTGGAGCTTTGCCTTGCGAACCATTTCCACCTGGGACTCAATAGGTTGCGAGCAGTAGATGAAAGCGAGTCCGCCACGCCGTGCCAGTGCGATAGCCATATCGGGCCCACTCACCGCCTGCATGGCTGCCGAAACAAAGGGGATGTTCAGTTTGAGGCCATCGGGACGGCGGCTGATAGGTGCCTGAAGTGACACTGCAGACGGAAGATGATTCCTGCCAGTCAATCGCGGAATCAACAGGTATTCGGAGAACGTACGGGATTCGTCAGGAAGAATGGTTGCCATAGAAAACCATTCGCACTTTCCAAAATCGATGCAATTCAAAAATGAGATCCGATCACAAGGGCTTCCTGAGCCTGCACGGGATTACCTTTTGCAGCTTCCAGATGATATTCTCCATTTTTAAAGCTCGATTTCCTTGCCTGGCTCCGCACCAGCCGGAATGCGAATGTTATCCACCAGTTCGATGACCTCCTGCGGAGGTTTGGCAGTGAGCAGGCAAACAGGAATTGCCACCGCAAAGTTTACAAACATTCCAAGAAATCCAATGCCTTCCGGGGAAATACCCCACAACCAGTGAGCTGCATTGTTGAGTTCGGGGTGAAAGAATTTGAAATAGAGAATGTAACTGCTCGTAAACACAATGCCGCTGAGCATGCCCGCAATCGCACCCTCTCGATTCATGCGTTTGGTGAAAATACCCAGCAGAATCACGGGGAAAAAGGATGAAGCCGCCAGTCCAAAGGCAAATGCAACCACTTCTGCCACGAACCCGGGAGGGTTGATTCCAAAATACCCTGCGATGACGACTGCCACCCCTGCGGCAATGCGCGCACAGGTGAGTTCCATTTTTTCCGAGATGTCAGGCTTGAAGGATTTTTTGAGAAGATCGTGGGAGATGGCAGTTGAAATGACCAGTAACAAACCTGCTGCAGTGGATAGCGCGGCGGCCAGCGCTCCCGCAGCGACGAGTGCGACTACCCAATCCGGTAGTCTCGCGATCTCGGGATTTGCCAGCACCATGATGTCCCGATCCACAAAAAGTTCGTTTCCATTTTCGGTGGGAGCATTACTGAGAGCACGCTCACCCGATTTGCCAGTTTGAAGCACTGCATTCTCATTTCGAATGAAATCCGGAGTGCCCACAAACGGTTGCCCAGGGCCATACTGGATTCGGCCATCTCCGTTTTTGTCCATCCAGGCAACCAAGCCCGTCGTCTCCCAGTTGTGAAACCAGGCCGGTGCTTCCTTATAGGATGTTTCATGTATCGATCCAATCAGATTGGTTCTTGCAAAAGCGGCAATCGTCGGAGCTGTTGTGTAAAGAATCGCGATAAACAGGAGCGCATACCCTGCAGACCAGCGCGCATCCGCAACCTTGGGTACCGTAAAAAACCGAATGATGACATGAGGTAAGCCCGCTGTTCCCACCATCAGCGCTCCCGTGATGAAGGCCACATCAAGATTGGATTTGGAACCCTCGGTATAAGCGGCAAACCCAAGCTCACGATGCAGATTGTCGAGTCGGTCCAACAGATATCCCGAGCCATCACTGAGCTGCGCCCCAAAGCCGAGCTGGGGAATCCAATGCCCCGTCAGCATGATCGAGATGAAAATCGCGGGGATCATGTAGGCAAAGATGAGGATGCAGTACTGTGCGACCTGCGTGTAGGTGATACCCTTCATTCCTCCCATCACCGCATAGGAAAACACAATACCCATGCCGATGAGCACGCCCGTATCAATGGGCACATTGAGGAAGCGTGAAAAAACAACCCCCACACCGCGCATCTGCCCCGCCACATAAGTAAAAGACACAAAAATCGCACAAATGACGGCAACCAATCGTGCGGTTCGGGAGTAGTAGCGTTCTCCTACAAAATCTGGAACCGTGAACTGTCCAAACTTTCGCAAATAGGGAGCCAGCAACAATGCGAGCAATACATAACCTCCGGTCCATCCCATCAAATACACCGATCCATCTCTCCCCACAAACGAGATGATGCCCGCCATCGAGATAAACGATGCGGCAGACATCCAGTCCGCTGCAGTGGCCATCCCATTCGCCAAAGGGGAAACGCTCCCTCCTGCCACGTAAAATTCGTGGGTAGTGCGCACACGGGTCCAGAAGGCGATGCCCATGTAAATCAAAAAAGTGACGCCCACAATGGCGAAGGTCCAGGTCTGAATGCTATCCATAGGGAATTATCGGGGAATGAGAAAATAGGAGTTTCGGAACACATCATTCCGAATGCATTGCTGCAGGTAAAAAACAGGAAGTCGGAGCAAGAGCTTAGCCTTCATCCCGATCTGTTTCGGTCATTTCATTTTCGAGCCGATCCACGTGATAGCGTCGATCCAGCCGGTTCATGAGAACGGCATACACAAAAATGAGGATCACAAAAACATAGATCGAGCCTTGCTGAGCCATGAAAAAACCGAGGCCAAAACCACCGATTTTAAACTGGTCCAGCCAGTCAGAAAACACAATGCTCGCGAGAAATGATGCGGCAAACCAGATGGTCAGTAGAATGCCGACCAGCTTGAGGTTTGCCCTCCAGTAGTGAAAAGGGTCCATGGGGAATGAATTGTTGTTGGGGTAAAGCTTGAAACAGACTTTCTAAAGGCGCAGATTCCCCACCTTTGTCAACCGTTTCATTAGATTTTATCATTTCTCCCATTCCAAAATTTAATACACCACCAATCCTTCCCCCAAAGCGAACCACCCAAATTGCAGGTTGATTTCTTCAGCCCACAAACATCACAATCCACTTGCATCGCCTAAGAGCCTGCACTTGTTGAAAGTTGCCCAATTTGGCAGACTGCATCAGCATTCATCGATCTCATCGGCATTCAATCATGGCATTCGACAAATCCCAGGAAATCAGTTTCTCCGTTCGCATGCGGGAAAATCTACCCGAAATTGACCGTATCCGCGACCTCATACTCAACGCATTCAGCGAGGTTCTTCTGCAAATGGGGGATGCAAAAGCCGCATCTCTCGTACAAGCCACCGGGGATCTTTGTGTTCCAAACGATGTTGACCCTGGCGTTTTTGCACAGGTCCAGTCCATCTGCTTTCAAATTCAGAATCTGGTTGAAAACGCAATTTCGCTCAAGGTTGCACGCCGGATCAACACGGAGAGTGACAGTCTGGGTGAATCCGGATTCTGGCTCAACTACCTGCACCGCTTGCGTCAACAGGGGTGTCGACCTGCTGACATCGCTGCGCGTGTGCAATCCAGCTTTGTGGAAGTGGTCTATACCAAGCACCCCACTGAAGCAAAGCGATGGATCATCCTGCACCTGCACCGTCAACTTTCTTCCCTTATTATGCGTCTGACGGAAGGCCATGACGTCTATGGTGAAGTGCTTGAGGTATTGGAGCTACTCTGGCGCAGCGGCGAATTGTTCACCACCAAACCCACGGTGAAGCAGGAGCGTCGCAATCTGGACTACTACCTCACCGAAATTTTCCCAAAGGCACGAAAGGCACTCGACCTCAGCTTCCGAAACGCATGGCATCAGGTCTTTCCCGAAGCCGAAGTTCCCAAAGCTCCCTGTCTGCGTATCGCCACCTGGGTCGGTGGCGACCGGGACGGACACCCGCTGGTCACTGCAGAGGTAACCCGTGAAACCCTTCATGAGCTCCGCAAACTCGCCGTGATTGAGCTGATTCAGCAGGTCCAAGTCGTAAGGCACGAGGTTCGCTTCCATCGCCAGCGTCAAGCCGTGCCGGAGGCCTTGGAACAGTGGCTCCGTCAGAATAACCTTCCCGTCGACAGCGAAGAACCCTGGAGTGTCGCGTTTGAACACATCGAACGCGCACTGCAACATTCCATCGATCAGCAATGTGACCCCTGCTACCACAATCCGGATGACTTCCGTAGCGATCTCAGCATGATTGAATCAGCGTGGTGCGAGATTCGGGCGGAACGCCTCATTCAACGTTTCCTCGATCCAATCTACGGTCAGCTCACCTTCTATGGTTTCCACACGGCAAACCTCGACATTCGTCAGAACAGTCAGGCCTACCAAAAAGCCCTCATCGAGCTAATGGTTCAAGCGGGTATTCCTGAGGCCGAAAACTATGCACAATGGCCTGAGTCGCGAAAGCTCGATTTCATCCAGAAGGAACTTTCTCACAACCGCCCCTTCCTGCTTCCTTCCGCAGAACTCAGTGACAGCACCTGCGAAGTGCTCGATACATTCCGGGTCGTCAAAGATCACTTGGACCGCTTTGGAAGGGGGGGAATCGGCAGTTTTATCGTCAGCATGACTCGCAGTGCCTCAGACCTGCTGGCTCTGTTTCTGTTCTGCAAGGAGGTTGGATTGCTCAAACGCGTCGACGGCAATTATGTCAATCAGATTGAGGTTGTTCCTCTTTTTGAAACCATGGCTGACCTCGAGGCGAGTGTTTCCATCATGCAGACCTATCTGGAGAGTCCCATTGTCCGCAACACCCTTGCCTACCTGGGTTCCGCTCTTTCCCCTGAGCGAACAGCCCCCTCCTCACACGCCCAAACCATCATGCTCGGCTACAGTGACAGCAACAAGGATTGCGGTATCTGGGCCAGCCAGTGGACTGTCTATAATACCCAGAAACGTCTGATCGAACTCTCGTCACAGTCTGGGATTCCCGTTCGGTTTTTCCATGGACGAGGAGGTACTGTCGGTCGGGGGTCGGGTCCCATGCACCGCTTCATTGAAGCGCTTCCCCAACCGGGACTTGAGCACGGATTTCGCATCACGGAACAGGGAGAGGTGATCGCTCAGAAGTACAATTCCACCGAGCATGCCATCGAAAGTTTTGAGCAGCTCGTCGCAGGAGTTTCCTGCGCAAAGCTGCTTGCAACCCATGATGCCATCATTGAACGTGCCACGCCTGCGATGATGCAGATACGGGATGCCAGTCTCGCGAAGTACCGCGCATTAATCGAAGGGGAAGCGTTTCTGCCCTTTTATCGAGAAGCAACTCCCATTGATGTGATCGAATTGAGCAAAATCGGTTCCCGCCCAGCCCGTCGAACCGGAATGGCCACGCTCGAAGACTTGCGGGCAATCCCCTGGGTTTTCAGCTGGAATCAGTCGCGCTTCTACCTACCCGGATGGTTTGGAGTCGGATCGGGACTGCTCGCACTGAAACAGGAAAATGAACAGGGGTTTGATTACCTGCGGCAAATCTGGAGGGATTGGCCATTCCTGAGATACCTGCTCTACAATGCGGAATCCACAGTCGCAAGCTGTTCGGAAACACTGATGTCAAACTATGCCGATCTTGTCACAGACGCGTCGGTTCGTGACCGCTTCATGCAACAGATACTGGATGAACTCCGCTTGTCCGAATCCATGTTGACCGAGTTGCTGTCTCGCCCATTTTCACAGGGACGTCCTCGACTCTACTACACTCTCAAAGCACGCGACCATCGCCTGCATGCGCTGCACATGCAACAAATCGAGTTGTTGCGGCAATGGAGGAAACTTCCACCCAAGCAACGAACGGAATCCCCGATACTGACCCAATTGCTGCAAAACATCAACGCCGTCGCGAGCGGACTCAAAACAACCGGATGATCTCAGCGTAGCAGGTGCTGCTTGAATCCATGCCCCAGCACTTCTGACGCATTGGACAAGATCAGAAAGGCATCTGCATCGTAGCTGGCAACCAGTTTTTTCAGTCGAAACATGTCTCCTGGACGGGCCACGACCATGAGAATGGTGCGGGGTTCATGCGTGTAGCCACCTTCGCCCTGAAGTTTTGTCAGACCAAGGTCGAGTTCGGTGAGTACCGCCGACTGAATTTGCTCCGCCTGTGATGAAATAATGAATACAAACTTGGAGGAGTCGAGACCCGACAAGAGAGCCTGAGAGGTCCGAGAGATGATAAATGCGGCAATCATGGCACCCATGACTTTTTCCAGAGGAAACACCAGGCAACCCAGCAGCAATATGCTCGCATCCAGACTCAACAAGGCTCGCCCAATGGGTACCCCGCTCGTCTGGTTCAACAGAAGAGCGAGCGACCCAAATCCCCCCGAAGCTCCATTGCCCCGAAAGACGATCCCGATACCCAGCCCAGTGATCACTCCCCCAAACACCGATGCAAGGATGAGGTCGTCGGTCAGCATAGGAATCCATGCACTCGTCAGATAGATAAACAAGGGTAGGAGAAACGCACCCAGCAAGCTGCGCTGAATGACGGAGCGGCCCAGTATCAACCCACTGATTGTGAGAACGATCGCATTAAACGTCCAAATGACCCAATAGGGGGCGATCCCTCCGATGTGCTCCACAATGATTGCCAAACCTGCAATACCTCCCGGAGCCAGCGCGTTGGGCCGGAAAAATCCGTTAAAGGCAATCGCCATGACAAACACCCCGAAAGCAACCTGAAGATAGCTCCAGGTCCGAACTCCGGGTTTCTCAGCACGCGAACGTTTCATGCAGAGCTTTTTCTCCTCTCAACTTACGGAATGCTCTTCTGAATCGCATTCAGTTCTGTCGGATGACACGTTTACATCAGCCGATACGGATTCCCGGTTGTCTCGGATTTCCCGTTTCCGGCTGCGCGCAACTTTATGCGGTTCCAGATGCAGTTCCTCCTGGCGCTTCATGGCAAGCTGTCCACAGGCAGCACTGACATCCTGGCCGCGGCTGTAACGTACTGGCGCAGGGATTGATCGATCACTCAGGTATTTCTGGAATTCCCTCAAGCGAATTTCTTCACTGGCCTGCATCGGATTTCCCGGATGGGCATTCATCGGGATAAGATTCACCTTTGCCTTCAATCCATGCACAAACTTCACCAGTTGCTTCGCATGCTGAATCGAATCATTTTCACCCTGAATCATCACGTATTCAAAGGTGATTCCGTGCCGGGTCTGTATTGGGTAATTCAAAAGGGTCTGCTTCAGCACATCGAGTGGGTATTGTCGTGCAACGGGCATCATGGATGCACGGTGTGCATTGTCTGCACTGTGCAATGAAATCGCCAGACTCACCGCCACTTCCTTCCCCAAACGCTCGATCTCCGGGACCAATCCCACCGTCGATACCGTCACCCTGTGTTTCGAAAGTGCAAAGAGTTTTGCATCGGTAAGGGTACGACAAACTTCAACCACCGCCTCAAAGTTGTCGAGCGGCTCGCCCATTCCCATGAAAACAACGTTGCTCACCTTTTTTTCTTCGAGCCGATGATTTGCAAGGATCACTTGCGATAGTATTTCCCCGCTGCTCAGGCTGCGCGTCAGTCCCATGCGCCCGGTTTGACAAAAAGTGCATCCCCATCGGCAGCCCACCTGACTGCTGATACACAGGGTAATTCGCTTATCGGAAGGCATTAGCACACATTCGGCAAACAGACCATCCCTCACACGAAACAGGATCTTTTCACTCCCATCGGCAGAACTCAAAACCGTATCCACCGTCGGAAGTGACCAGTCAAACTGTTCCTGCAATGATTCTCGAATCGCCTTTGAGATGTTGGTAAAGCCTTCTGGCTGCAACTCCCCTTTCGCAAAAATCCATTCCCGAATTTGCCGTGCAACAAAGGGTGCATGCCCGTGTTGCGTCGCCCATTGTTTCCAATCGGCCTCTGTCTGATCCAGTGCGTAGGGTTTCATGTTCAGCGATTCCTCTCGTCGTTGATGCAATGCGAGCTTGCGGCAAAAAGCAACGCGGTTCTCTGTGCTCTTTGTGGTTCCAACTGATTATCAACCTCTAGGCTTGGTGCTTTCCTTGTTGAGCAAGGTGCTCTTGTTCTCAATGAGGAGTTGTTTTTGATTGTGCACAAAAAAAGCCCTTAGTGCTTTAGGCGACTAAGGGCTTTATAAGACTGGCAATAACCTACTCTCACACGGAATCAGACCGCACTACCATTGGCGACTGAGGGCTTAACCGGCGTGTTCGGTATGGGAACGGGTGTTTCCCCTCGTCTATCTTCACCAGAGTATTTCTGCAACCGATACGACTTGTGGTTGGAGAGTTATGAGTTGAAGCGACAAGTTTAAGTTTAAGCAGTGTGAACTGCGTGGGCTTAAGGGTGGGCTTCAACTGCAAGCCTTGGCTTGCATCTGGTTATTGCCTGGGTTTTGTCGTATCGTTGATTTACGCAAAATCCAGTTTAACGTCAAAAAATGGCAGATAAGCCATCAGAGATGATCTTATCGGCAGTTGGAAAAATGGAAACATAAATGATCAAACCTAACGGATCATTAGTACTGGTTAGCTATAGGGCATTGCTACCCTTACACATCCAGCCTATCAACCTGGTAGTCTACCAGGATCCTTAATAGAGATCTTATCTTGGGAATAGCTTGGCGCTTAGATGCTTTCAGCGCTTATCTAGTCCGAGCTTAGCTACCCGGCGCTACCACTGACGTGATAACCGGAACACCAGAGGCTCGTCATTTTCGGTCCTCTCGTACTAGAAAATGAACCCCTCAAATCTCTTGCGCCCACAGAGGATAGAGGACCGAACTGTCTCACGACGTTCTGAACCCAGCTCGCGTACCACTTTAATCGGCGAACAGCCGAACCCTTGGGACCTTCTCCAGCCCCAGGATGTGATGAG
>JBEGIR010000007.1 GCA_040224245.1 Puniceicoccaceae bacterium
AGACGCCAATAGGGGCATTGCCGACTATGGCGCCGTCCTGCCCGCAGGATTGACAATCACCCTGCCAGACTTCGTTTTGCCGGACCAGGTAGAGGGCGTGCGACGCCAGACCATTGGATTCACTCAGGCGCTCTCGAACAATGCGATCAACAGGCCCCACACCCACACCGATGCGACTGTCAACGTCCACCTTTTTCGAATGTGCACGAAATGCCGCCCTCAGGAAAACTGCCGCCCTCAGGCATAACGCGGGTTGGGTCAGAGCCACTTGCCAACCATCTCCGCGAAACACATCGAATTCTCCCATGACCGCATCGCCATGATGTTCCGCAAAACACCGCCAAACACCGCGCACTCCCTCAAAAAGCGATGCCAGCTCGTGCGTAGAGAGTTTGCGGGAACCGACAATGTCTCCGGTCAGAACCGCATAGTGTGGGATATCCATGATTGGGAGTGCTCAATCTGTCACGTTTTCCTCAAGCCTGAATCGAATCCAGTTTCCTAAAGATAAGTGACTCATAAGAGCGAATCGGAGTTGCAATGACACAAAGGAACTCATTTTTCCTGTATCCGTCAATGGTGATTCCCGCAATCGCACAGGCCTGTGATTGCTCAACGCACGGATCACTCACTGAACCCGCATCCTGCTCGTCAGGTTCAGCAGAGGAAAGGGTTTTCAGCTGGCGTTGCAAATCCCTTCTTCAGGATGCCACGCATCCCTGCTTTCGATGCAGAAGACACCTTTGTCAAACCCTGATCACCCCCTTGACTCTACCGAGCAAATGAACAGTTTTGGGAGTTCAAACCATACCTGAACTGACATCCCAACACTATGATCAATCCCAAATTCAAAGGACTTGGAACACGGGCCTTGCACGCCGCACAGGAACCCGATCCCAACACCGGCTCACGGGCACTGCCCCTTCACCAAACGACCAGCTTTGTCTTTCGCGATGCAGAGCATGCGGCAAATCTGTTCGGACTGAAAGAACTCGGTCACATCTACACCCGCCTCAACAACCCGACCAACGATGTGATTGAGGGTCGCATTGCGGCGCTTGAAGGGGGTGTTGCCGGACTCGCGCACTCCAGCGGGCAGGCGGCGATCACCAATACCATCCTCAACATCTGCAATTCCGGCGATCATGTCGTCTCTGCAGCACAACTCTATGGCGGCACATACAGCCTGTTTAAGTACACCCTGAAAAAACTCGGCATTGATGTAACCTTTGTCGACAGCGAGGAACCCGAAAATTTCCGCAAGGCAATCCAACCCAACACCAAACTGATTTTTGGGGAGAGCATCGGAAATCCGCGCCTGAACATTTTTCCTTTTGAGGAAGTTTCCGCCATCGCTCGCGAGGCCGGACTCCCGCTGGTCATCGACAATACCTCTCTGACTCCCTACGTCTGCCGACCCATCGAGCACGGTGCCAATGTCGTGGTATACAGCACCACAAAATTCATTGGCGGGCACGGTCTCGCCATTGGTGGCATGGTGATCGATGCGGGAAACTTTGACTGGGGCAATGGCAAATTCCCCGGATTTACCGAGCCGGATCCAAGCTATCACGGACTCGTACACTGGGATGCCTTCAAGGCCTTCCCACCGGCGGGTGGAGCCAACGTCGCCTATATTCTCAAGATGAGGCTCCAATTGATGCGCGACATGGGCGCATGCCCATCGCCCTTTAACTCCTGGCTCAAGATCCAGGGCCTCGAAACCTTGCACCTTCGCATGGAGCGCCACTGTCAAAACGCCCAAAAAGTGGCCGAGTATCTTCAGGGTCACGAGCAGGTGAGTTGGGTGAACTTCCCGGGTCTACCCGACAGCCCAAACCACACTGCAGCAAAGCGTTATCTTCAAAACGGGTTTGGAGCACTCATCGGTTTTGGCATCAAGGGAGGTGCCGCAGCCGGTAAGCGTTTCATCGAAGGGCTTGAGTTGTTCAGCCACCTTGCCAACATCGGTGACGCCAAGTCCCTGGCCATTCATCCCGCCACAACAACGCATTCCCAACTGACTCCCGAACAGCAGCTTGCGAGCGGAGTAACCGAAGATTTCATCCGTCTTTCGGTCGGCATCGAAGATATCGAAGATATTCTGGAGGACATTCGCTGCGCCTTGGAAAAGGCCCGATGAAGACTTCCTGCATAAAAGCAAACAAATCCCTCACATTGCTTTAACCAAACGACGCCTCCCGAACCTTGGGAGGCGTCGTTTGCATGCAAAAGTCGCAAGAAACTCGCACCGCGTTTGGAGTGTGCATGTGTTAATGCCACACCTACATCATTCAATGGAATAATCGTGTTCTGCGAAACCTGCAATCATCAGGTAGTAGGTTCCCGCAGAAAGCGAGCGCTGGATCCTTGGATCCACCAAAGCCACGCCCGAGGTCGCGACTTGCCGCAAGGATGCGTCATACAGGAACCAGGCCACATCCGTCGTGCTGGTGACGGTAAGATCCAGATCCGTCGTACGATCCAACTGCAGACGGTAGGTATCACGGTCGCCTGCCTTCTCAAACGAGGATTCCAATCCCTCTCCCGGAGTCCACGGTGAAGCTGTCGCAAATCCATCAACTCCGTCCCCGGCATTCACCACAGGCAGCGTCTCGGAATAAAATCGGGTTCCAATACCGTAGGGACCAAATTCACCCGCATTGCGCGCTTCAATTGCCACGATGTAAGTTCCGGTGTTCAAAAAAACATCCAACACCGCATTGCCCTGTCTTCCCCGGAAATCATCGTTCACGTCAAGGGTTTCGATAATATCCGCATCCCGGAATGGAGCCGATGATCCATCGCGCGGACGGAAGATTCGTGCTTTGACATCAAGATCACCCGAAGTCTGCAGGATGAAATGTCCAGGGTTTGCAATGACAACTCGGAACCAGTCCACCTCACCTGACTCCGCGATACGGTAGTTGCCAGTCTCGGTTTCCAGCTGAAGATCCTGCACCATGGAAGAGGTAAAACCATCATCAAGGTAGGAACCCGACGTGCCGAGGTTGCGCAAACTGATCCCATAATCTCCCGTAGCTGCTCCCGAGTAAGGAGTTGTGAGCAGGTAATAGGTCCCAGGAGTTAACAGAGTCTCCATGCGGTAATTGAAGCCCGAGCCACCATCATC